>DATFTS010000177.1:0-3920 GCA_035261645.1 Jatrophihabitans sp.
CAGGGTGAAGATCCCGTCCTGGTCACCCGAGTGCAGCAGCAGCAGGAACGAGTCGTCCGTGATCATCTGGCCGCGCGCGTCGCGGTGGCGCAGCCCGCGCCCGTCCAGATACATGCCGATCGAGCGCAGGCCGGTGTCGAACCAGTCCTGCCGGGACAGCTCGCGTCCGGCGGGGTGGAACCACGCCAGGTCTTTGGTTTCGGAGTAGCCGTCCGCCGTCTGCACCGGGTGTCCCTCGAAGAAGGCGCGCTGGCGAAGCACCGGATGAGCGCGGCGCAATGCGAGCAGCCGGCGGGCGAGTGCCAGCATGTCGTCGCTGATCTCGTTCGGCGTCCAGTCGACCCAGGAGACCTCGGTGTCCTGCACGTAGGCGTTGTTGTTGCCGCGCTGGGTGCGCCACATCTCGTCGCCAGCAACGAGCATGGGAGCACCGGTGGACAGCAACAGCGTCGCCAGCAGGTTGCGCACCTGCCGCATTCGCAGCTCGACGACCTCCGGCGGCGCCGGGTCGCCTTCCACGCCGCAGTTGTATGAGCGGTTGTCGTCCGTGCCGTCGCGGTTGTCCTCGCCGTTGGCCTCGTTGTGCTTCTGCTCGTACGACACCAGATCGCGCATCGTGAAGCCGTCGTGCGCGGTGACGAAGTTGATCGAGGCGATCGGCAGCCGGCCGTCGTCCCCGTACAGATCCGAGGAGCCCGAGAGGCGGTATGCGAGATCGCGCACGCCGTCTGAGCCGTGCGCCCAGAACGAGCGGACGGTGTCGCGGTACTTGCCGTTCCACTCCGTCCACAGCGGCGGGAACTCACCCACCTGGTAGCCGCCCGCACCCACATCCCACGGCTCGGCGATCAGCTTCGCCTGCGAGATGATCGGGTCCTGGTGGATCGTGTCGAAGAAGGACGACAGCTTGTCCACGTCGTGCAGCGACCGCGCCAGCGCCGAGGCGAGATCGAAGCGGAACCCGTCCACGTGCATCTCGGTGATCCAGTACCGCAGCGAGTCGGTGATCACCTGCAGCGGGAACGGGCGGCGCGGGTCGAAGGTGTTGCCGCAGCCGGTGTAGTCGACGTACTTCGCCGGGTCGTCCGCGAGGCGGTAGTAGGAGCCGTTGTCGATGCCGCGGAACTCGAGCACCGGGCCCTCCGGGCCGCCTTCGGCGGTGTGGTTGTAGACGACGTCGAGGATCACCTCGATGCCGGCCTTGTGCAGCGCGCGCACCATCGCCTTGAACTCGCGAACCTGGTCGCCCTGGTTCGCCGCGTAGCCCGCGTGCGGTGCGAAGAAGCCGACCGAGTTGTAGCCCCAGTAGTTGCGCATGCCACGCCGCTGCAGGACGGGCTCCGAGACGAAGTGATGGATCGGCATCAACTCCACCGCGGTGACCCCGAGCGAGCGCAGATGGTCGATCGCTGCGGGATGCGCGAGGCCGGTGTACGTCCCGCGCAGCTCCGGCGGAATCGCGGGGTGGTTCTTCGTGAAGCCACGCACGTGCAGTTCGTAGATCACGGTGGAGTCCCACGGCACCCGCGGGTGCTGGTCGTCGCCCCACGGGAAGCTGTCGTGGACGACCACTGACCGCGGTACGCACGGCGCCGAGTCGGCGCTGGTGCCCGGGTAGACCGACGGGTCGTCCAGGAAGTCGCCTTCGATGGCACGCGCGTACGGATCAAGCAGCAACTTGTTCGAGTTATGGAACAGGCCCTTGGCCGGATCGAACGGCCCGTCCACCCGGAATCCGTAACGCTGCCCCGGGCTGACTCCCGGGATGTATCCGTGCCAGACGTGGTACGTGCGATCGCCCAGCGGGATGCGCGTCTCGACGCCGTTGGCGTCGAAGAGGCATACCGAGACCGCGCTCGCTGTTGTCGACCAGAGGGCGAAGTTCGTGCCCTCGCCGTCCCACTGGGCGCCCAGTGGGAACGGGGCACCCGGCCAGGCGCGGTCGAGCCGCTTGGCCAGCGCGGCAGTCAACTGGTCCGGGAGCACGGTGGGACACTAGTAGATTCACGATTCCCAGCTCGTTCACGGGGAACACCCAGTGATGAGCAGGGTTTGCGCGGTTACGTAGGGGACATGACGACGAACCACCCGCCATACGAGCCATACCAGCCGCCGCAGGAGTCCGGCGGCGAGCCGACCACGCCGGTTCAGGGTGGCGGCGCTCACCCGCCGGTGCACGACTACGGCGGTACCGCGCCGGTGCACGACTACGGCGGTACCGCGCCGGTGCACGACTACGGCGGCTACCCGCCCCCGCCGCCGGCGTTCCCGCCGTTCGGTGGTTACCCGCCGCCGATGCCGCCGCGCCGGCGTCGCGGGCGCGCGTTCGTGGCGGGGATGGCCGCGTTCGTCGCCGCGGGCGTCATCACTGGCGTGGCCGTCGCCGAGACGCAGTCGAACACCACCTCGGGATCCGGCTCGTCGGCGCAGGCGCCGTCGACGCTGCCGAACGTCCCGATGATCCCGGGCGGCGGCTTGGACCCCGGCCGCAACGGCACGTCGAGTGCTTCGCTGGCCACGGCTGCGCAGCAGCGCGGCATCGTCACCGTGACGTCGGTCCTGCGCTTCCAGGGCGCCGAGAGCGCCGGCACCGGCATGATCTTGACCTCCAACGGCGAGGTGCTCACGAACAACCACGTGATCGACGGCGCCACCAGCGTCACCGTCACCGTCCCGTCTACGGGTCACTCGTACCGGGCGAACGTGGTCGGCACCGACCCGACGGATGACGTCGCCGTGCTGCAACTGCAGAACGCCTCCGGGCTCACCACCGCCAACGTCGGTTCGTCGTCCGGTGTGACGGTCGGCGCCTCGGTCGTCGGTGTCGGTAATGCGGGTGGGACGGGCACCTTGCGGGCGTCGAGTGGGAAGGTGACCGGGATCAACCAGTCGATCACCGCGAGCGACCAGACCGGCGCCAACGGCGAGCGGCTCACCGGGATGATCGCGGTCAATGCGGACATCATCTCCGGCGACTCCGGCGGCCCGCTGTACAACTCGGTGGGCAAGGTCATCGGCATGGACACCGCAGCCTCGACGAACGGCATGCAGACCTCGGCCTTTGCGATTCCGATCGACAAGGCAGTGAACCTCGCGAACCAGATCGAGAGCGGCGTCCAGACAACGAAGATCCACATCGGCCTGCCGTCGTTCCTCGGCGTGGGCGTGGCAACCGACGGCACCGTCACCACGCTGCTCCCTGGTGGCCCAGCAGCGAGTGCCGGCATCACGCCCGGGTCGTCGATCACCGCGATCAACGGCAAGAAGGTCATCAACGCCGACTCGCTGCGCAGTTCGCTGAACCAGTTCAAGCCGGGCCAGCGCGTGACAGTCACGTGGTCGGACTCGGCCGGTGCCTCACACTCGGCCACCGTCACCCTCGGCACGGGTCCCGCAGACTGACCTGGCCAATGCTTTGATGGGGGCGTGGATTTCGATGGGAGGGTGATCGAAGTAAACCCGGACGCCGTCCTGCAGTTCGTCGACGTGACGATACGGCGGGGCGGCGCCACTCTGCTCGACAAGATCGACTGGACGGTCGAGGAGGACGAGCGCTGGGCGGTGCTCGGGCCGAACGGGGCCGGCAAGACGACCTTGCTACAGATCGCCGCCGCCAACCTCCATCCGACGTCGGGGGAGGCGTACCTCCTCGGGGAGCGGCTAGGCAAGGTGGACGTCTTCGAGCTCCGAGCCCGGATCGGGCTCAGCAGCACTGCGCTGGGCGACCGGATCCCCAGTGGCGAACTCGTTCAGGACGTGGTCGTGAGCGCGGGCTACGCGGTGCTCGGCCGCTGGCGCGAGGCCTATGGGCGGGTGGACGTGCGCCGCGCGCAGGGCCTGCTCGCACGCTTCGGCGCCGGCCATCTCGCCCAGCGGCGGTTCGGCACCTTGAGCCAGGGCGAGAAGGCGCGCGTACAGAT
>DATFTS010000178.1:0-2379 GCA_035261645.1 Jatrophihabitans sp.
CTGCTGCAGATCAGCGAGCGCAACGTCTCGGTCATGGACGCCTTCCGCTCGGCGGACCAGGTCTTGCTCTCCGGCGTGCAAGGCATCACCGACCTGATCACCACGCCAGGCCTGATCAACCTCGACTTCGCCGACGTCAAGAGCGTCATGAGCGGCGCGGGTTCGGCGCTCATGGGCATCGGCTCGGCCCGTGGCGACAACCGCGCACGACAGGCGGCAGAGATCGCCATCGCCAGCCCGTTGCTCGAGGCGAGCATGGAAGGTGCGCACGGCGTGCTGCTCTCGATCTACGGTGGCTCGGATCTCGGGCTGTTCGAGATCAACGAGGCGGCATCACTCGTCGCGGAGGCGGCGCACCCCGACGCCAACATCATTTTCGGCGCCGTCATCGACGACACCCTGGGTGACGAAGTGAAGGTGACGGTGATCGCCGCCGGCTTCGACAGCGGCCAGCTGCCGTACAAGAAGGTCGACATCCGCCGTGAGCCGGCCGCCGCGAACCGAGCCGCCACGCCCGCCCCGCAGCCACCTGCTCAGCCCTCGCCGCAGCCGCGTGAGGCGGTGCAGGCCGAGTACTCCGTCCCAGTGCCGAACGGGGCGCCGCGCCAAGTGGTCCGCGTCGACGACGAACTGGACGTCCCAGACTTCCTGAAGTAGCGGCAGTGACGTCTCGGCGCGACGACGAGGAGCATCGCCGGGCCGAATTGGTAACGGCGCTCGGCGCGGTGCGCGCGCGCATCGCGCAAGCCTGCGATGACGCAGGTCGCGACCCGCGCACGGTGACGCTGATAGCCGTCACCAAGACCTTCCCTGCCTCCGACGTGGCGATGCTCGTCCGCATCGGCGTCACGGACGTCGGCGAGAATCGTGATCAGGACGCGGCCGCGAAGGTCGCCGACACCGCCGCGCTGCTCGAGGACGTGCCGCCGCCACGGTGGCACTTCGTGGGACGGGTGCAGTCCCGCAAGGCCAAGTCGGTCGCGACCTACGCCGACGTGGTGCACTCCGTCGACCGTGTAGAGATCGCCGGCAAGCTCGCCGACGCGGTGCCGGCGCAACGGCGGCCGCTCGATGTGTTCATCCAAGTCAGCCTCGACGCCGACCCCGGACGCGGCGGCGCCGCCCCCGACCAGGTGCATGAGCTGGCGGCCGCGATCACCGACCGAACGCAGCTGCGGCTGCGCGGTGTGATGGCCATCCCGCCACTGGGCACCGACCCGGACGAGCAGTTCGCGCGCCTCGCCCAGATCTCGCAACGGCTGCGCGAAACCTTCCCGGGCGCCGACTCGATCTCGGCCGGCATGAGTGACGACCTCGAAGCGGCCATCCGGCACGGCTCGACACATGTGCGTGTCGGCACGGCGTTGCTCGGCCGCCGAGAGCAGGTTTTCGGCTAGCGTCCGGATCAGGTTCAACAAACCGAACGTTTCTGGAGGAGCAATGCCCGGAGCGATGCACCGCATGGGCGTCTATCTCGGTCTCGTCGAGGACGAGGAGTACGGCGACGTCGACGGCTACGGGCACAGCGCCGAACGCCAACCAGCTCGGCGTGACGAGTACACCGAGCCGCGCTACTCGCGCGACCCGCGAGACGCAATGCCCGAGCAGATCACGTACCACCGCGATTACGAGGACGATCAGCGCGGCACGTACGAGGAGTACCGGCACCAGTCCTACCAGATCACCGCGCTGCACCCGCGCACGTACAACGAGGCGCGCACCATCGGCGAGCAGTTCCGCAAGAACACCCCCGTGATCATGAACCTGTCGGACATGGACGACGCGGATGCCAAGCGGCTGGTCGACTTCGCCGCCGGCCTGACCTTCGGCCTGCACGGGCGCCTCGAGCGAGTGACCGCAAAGGTGTTCCTGCTCAGCCCGCACAACGTGACAGTGACCGCGCAGGACAAGGCCAAGATCGAGAGCGGCTTCTTCAACCAATCTTAAAAATCCGCCCTCTCGGACCTTCCTCACGGACCCCTTCGGGGTCCATCGTCGGTCCGATCCCCGCCCTCCGGGCGCGGGCCGCGCCGCGGCGGCGGGCTCTTCACGCGAGCGCTCATCGCGTTCGGGGTCACCTTTCGGGTGGTGCCCTTCGGCGTGAGGGCCTCATCGCGTTTGGGGTCACCTTTCGGGTGGTTGGCTTCGCGTGCGGGCTCGTCGCGTTCGGGCCACTCTTCCGTCGTTCCATGCGGATCTTGTTGCAGGTCGGGGGTCATAGGGCTCGGTGGGCAACACAGATCGGTCAGAGCACGTGATGCGCAACAAGATCGGTCCGGCACATCGGTCCGACAAGATCGGTCCGGCACATCGGTCCGACAACATCGGTCCGGCACATCGGTCCGACAACATCGGTCGGGCACATCGGCCCGACAACGT
>DATFTS010000179.1:0-5777 GCA_035261645.1 Jatrophihabitans sp.
TCACCGCGGTGTCGTTCGAGTGGGCAGTGCACGAATCTGGCCGGTCACCGGTGGCCGCGTACTTCTCATCCTTCGACCGCGCCTGGGAGCTCGGCGTGGGTGCGTGCCTGGCTGTACTGTCCGCGGCCCTCAACCGGCTCCCTGCCTGGTTGCGCCCACCGATCGCCTACAGCGGCCTTGCGGCGATCGCCGTCGCCGCGGTCACGATCACCTCGACAACGACGTTCTCGCCGCCGTGGGCAGCCGTTGCGGTGGGCGGCGCGGCCCTGGTGATCATGGCCGGCAGCGGCGCGCAGTCGTACCGCTACCTCTGGGTGCTGACGAACCCGCTGGCCACCTGGATCGGTGCACTGTCGTACTCGCTGTACTTGTGGCACTACCCGGTGATCATCTTCGCCCAGGCTCTCGTCGCTCGGCGTGATGCCGCCTTCTATCTCGGCGTGTGCGCCGTCACGGTCGCCCTGTCCGTCGTGTCGTACTACGTGATCGAGGATCCGATCCGCCGCTCGTCGCTGCTCGCGCCGCGATCTCATCGGCCAGCTCATCTGCTGCGCACGAATACCGGTCGGGCCCGCCGGGCTGATCGGAGCGCGCGGTGGCGGGCGGGCTTCGTCGCCGCGGCGGTGGCCATCGTCGCGGCGGTGCTCACGGTGTCTGCAGCGCGAGAAGGGACGTCCAGTCGCCCGATCGCGTTCAGCGACCCTGCGTCGAACAGTTCGTCGGGATCGCCCGGCTCAACCGCACCACCGCCGAGCGAGCTCCCGCCGATCTCCGGGGCGGACATCCGGCGCGCATTGACTACGCCGGCGTGGCCGGCGATCGATCTGTCGGAAGACGGAATACACCGGCTGCAGAACCCGGATCTCAGCACGCATTGCTTGGCCAACTTCACCGACACCGAGGGTGGCCGTTGCGATTCCGGTGCGGCACCCGGCACCACACATGCCGTGCTGTTCGGCGACTCGATCGCGCTCGCGTGGGCGGCCACGGTGCGCGCTGCGTTTCCCACCTGGCACGTGAGCAGCTTCGCCAAGTCGACCTGTCCGTGGATCAACGCGCTCATCGACGTCCCCGCGGTCGGCCCGTACTCGGCGTGCCTCCAATGGCATCGGTTCGTGTTTCGCTCCCTCGCCGAGCTCCAGCCCGATGTCATCTTTGTCTCGAACGCCGAACACCAGCTCAACGCGCTTTATCCGCGACCGGCACGGGCCCTGCGCGACAAGACGTGGAGCCGCGACGCACGGACGACGATCGCCCACCTCGAGCGGATCACCCACGCCAGGATCGTGTATCTAGCCGCGCCGCCAGGGATCGAGCCGATCGCGACGTGCGCGACCAAGTTCAACACCCCCAAGGACTGCATCGGCACCGTGAGCGCCGACTGGGATCGCTCCATCGCTGACATCAGGCGCGCGACCGCCCGCGATCCGCGGGTGAAGGTCATCGACACCAGTAGCTGGTTCTGTGTGGCTCGCAGGTGCCCGCCGATCTTTCAAGGGGTGCCGGTGCGATCGGACGACGTGCACATGACGGCGCTGTACGGGGAGCGGATAGCCCCCAACTTCGCCCTCGCGCTGGCGAGGGCCACTCCCGCGCTCACGCGATGACGCAGGCGGCGCTGTGGACGACGGCTGGGCATTGTCGGTGGGCCCTGGCACCGTCGAGTCATGGACAAGTTGAGCAACGAGCAGATCGATGCCGCCGGCCTCGCCGACTGGCGCAAGCTGGCCCAGGCGCTGCACGCCCGCTACCGGGCGGCCGACCCCGGCGCGGCGATGCGGTTCACTGCCGCACTCGCAAGCCTGGCTGAGCCCGGCGCGAACGCGGTCGATGCGCGGTTGACCCGCGACGTCGTCGACCTGGCGGTGTACACCCGCGAGCAGGGGCTCTGGGTAACGGCGCCCGATGTCGACAACGCGCGCCGGATCAGTGAGCTGGCCGCCGAGCACGGCCTGATAGCCGAGCCCGCTGCCGTTACCCAGATCGAACTCGCACTCGACGCAGCCGACCAGGACACCGTGGCGCCGTTCTGGTCAGCATTGCTGACCGGCAGCGTCGACAACGTCATCCATGACTCGATGTTCGACCCCACCGGACGGGTGCCGCCGCTGTGGTTCCAACGCAGCGAGAAATCCGAGACGCCGAGGCAGCGGTGGCACTTCGATCTGTGGCTCGCACCTGAGGTCGCGGACGAACGCATCGCGGCCGCGGTCGCAGCCGGCGGTGTCGTCGTCTACGACGACGAGGCGCCGTCCTTCACGGTCCTTGCCGATCCGGACGGCAACCGCGTCTGCATCTGCACCTCCCTCGGGCGCTAGCTTGCGTCAGCTGACCAGCAGTGCGATCGACCGGGCACGGGTGAGCAGGTCGACCGCGTGGGCAGTCTGACCGCTGATCGACGCATGCTCGGCGTCGGCGATCAGCGAAGCCGTGGCGCTCATCGCCTGCGGTGAGTTGATCGCCTGCTCGGCGAGGTTGCGCGCACGTGCAACCTGGGAGTGGTCGGAGCCGGTCTGCAGGCCCCAGCCGTACGGGAACAGCGGGTCGTAGTTCTTGTCCCCGACGTTGATCGGGATCTGGCTCTCGGCCTTGAACCACGTGACCGGCAGCCGCCCGGTGAACGGCCGCAGCCCGAACAGCACGTCGGCCACGCCCTCGCCCTCTGAACCCGGCAGCCACGAGGCCACCACCGCGTCCGCCTCCGGCACGATGCCGGTGATGTCCAGCGGGCGCCCGGAGACGACCAGCACCGCGCACTTCATCGCGGCACACACGGTGTCGACTGCGTTGCGGTCGGCCACCGACAACTGGAACGTGTGCCCGTTGTTGCCGATGTCGCCCATGCCTTCGGCGTAGGGCTTCTCACCGACCACCACGACGCCGTACTTGTAACCGTCAGTCGGAGCGGACGCGTCCTTCGAGTAGGTGATCGTCGCGTTCGGCGCGTCCTGCCGCATGCCGGCGAGGATCGACGTGGCGCCCGGGATGGTTCCCGACTGACCCTGCCAGGTCAGCGTCCACCCACCCGACTGGTTGCCGGTGTCGTCGGCGTTCGAGCCCGCGACGTAGATCTTCGCCGAGCGGTTCAGCGGCAGGACGTTGTGCGCGTTCTTCAGCAACACCTGCGACTCGGCCGCCGCCTGACGGGCAACTGCCCGGTGCGCCGCCGACCCGATCGTGCCGATGTTGCTGCGGTCGGCGAACGGGTGCTCGAACAACCCCAGCGCGAACTTCTGCGTCAGGATCCGGCGCACCGCGTCATCGATGCGCGACATCGGCACGTCACCGCTGTTCACCAGGCTCGTCAGGTCGTTCTCGAAGGTGACGTACTGGTTCGGCACCATGATCATGTCGAGGCCGGCGTTGATGCCGATCTTGACGTCGTTCTTGTAATCCGGGCTGATCTGGTCGATGGCCGCGTAGTCGCTGATCACGAATCCCTGGAAGCCGAGCTTCTGCTTCAGCAGCCCGGTGATCATGTCCTGGCGCGCGTGCATCTTGATCGGGGAAGCGTCCTGCCCCAAGATCTGCAAACTCGAGTACGAGGGCATGATCGAGCCGACATGGTCGGCGACCGCGGTCTTGTACGGGCCGACGAACAGGTCGTTGAGCTGCTGCGGCGTCACATACGTGATGCCCTGGTCGATCGGGTAACCGTTCGAGCCGGTGCCGTACTTCGTGCCGCCGTCACCGAGGAAGTGCTTCGCGGTGGCGAGCACGCTGGTGTTGCGGTCGAGGTGACCGTTGCCCTGGAAGCCGTTGATGACGGTCTCCATCTGCTGCACCAGCGCCGGGTCCTCGCTGTAGGACTCATACGCCCGACCCCACCGGTCGTCGCGGGTGACGCATACGCATGGCGAGAACGCCCATGGGATGCCGGTCGCGCGGGTCTCCGTCGCCGCGATCTGCCCCTCCTCGTAGGCGAGGGACGGATCGCGTGTCGCGCCCATGCCGACGTTGTGCGGGAACAGCGTCGCGCCGGCGAGGTTGTTGTCACCGTGCACCGAGTCGATGCCGTAGATCATCGGGATCTGCAGCGGGGTCGTCAGGGCCTGACGCTGGTACCCGTCGATCATGTCCGCCCACGCGGTTGGCGTGTTCGGCGTCGGCACCGAGCCACCGCCGGAGAGCAACGAGCCGAGCCGGTAGGTCGCGATGTCGCTGCCGTTGCCGACCGCGGCCCGTTCGGCCTGCGTCATCTGGCCGACCTTGTCGGCAAGGCTCATCCGGCTCATCAGGTCGGCGACCCGCGCCGAGATCGGCAGCGAGCTGTCGAGGTACGGCAGGCCGTGCGCGTTGATGACGACCTGCGGTGAGTTACCGCTCAGCGTGGCGCCGGTTGGTGTCAGCGTTACGGTGAGGCTCTTCGCGGCGGACGGATTCGAGTTGGGCAGCGTCTGTACGTCGATGGTCTCGCTGGTGCCCGACGCGGTGCCGGCGGGGAACTGCAGCGTGCCAGAGGCAGCTGTGTAGTCGGTGCCCGCCTGCGCCGTGCCGTCGGTCAGTTGCCACGCCACGCTTGCGTCGGAGGTGCTGGGCTGACCGTCGGACGTGGTGAGCGTGACCGGCACATGCGCCGTGTCGCCGGCGTTCACGAGGTAGGTGCCGCTCGACGCAGCCACCTTCGGCGGCTTCGGCGCGGCCGTCCCGTACACGGCGAAGTCGTCGAAGGCCAGCTCGCCTTGCGAGTTGCCCGGGACGTTGACCGCGTAGCCCCACATCGAGACGAGGTCGAGGTTGCCGTCGGTGGGGCCGCCACCCGGCTGGAAGTCCGAGCGGCGGACGAAGGCGCTGAACGGTGTCTGGATCTGCCGCCACGAAGTGGACGAGTCGGTGAAGAAGGCCTGCCACAACTCGGAGTGCTCGCCGTCCGAGCCGCCGTCCTTGATCTCGTACTCGATGCGCTGGCCAGTGCCGCTGCCCTTCACCCAGAAGCTGAACCCGCCGTAGTGGCTCCAGTCCTGCGCGGCCGTGAGGTCCTGCGTGAATCCGCCGTACCCGGTGACGTTGTACGTCATGTCGAGCGCGTGGTTGCTCGCGCCCTCGCCGGCGACGTTCGGCGCCGCCACCACACTGAGCGCAGGGGTGTGAGCGGCGTCGGCACCGAAGGCGAAGATGCCCGGGTTGCCGTTCGAGAGTTGGACACTGCCCTCGAAGTTCTCGACGCTCGGCAACGGGCCGACGGACGCGGTCGCGGGCGAGCCGGGGAGGAAGGCGGCGGTGGCGCCGGCGACAAGCACGGCGGCCACGGTGAGAAACGCAGGACGTCGGCGGTGCTTGAGTGGCATGAAGACCCTTTCCTGACGCAACGGCGCAATGGTGCGAGCAGTACAAAGCCATGCATTCGGGCGGGACGCTAGTGATCACAATTTGCGTAGTCAATAGCTGGAAGCGCGCCGACAGGTCGGATTTCTCCGGCTGATTTTGCCTACTGCGTAGGCCTAATACGGCTATGTTGATCGATGTGGTCGAGCGATCCGCCAGCTCAGTACGCGAAATCAATCGCGCTCGCGTGCTCGCTGCGGTGAGCGATGGTACGGCGACGAGTCGCGGCGAACTCTGTTCGGTCACCGGCCTGTCGCGCAGCACGATCGCCGGGCTCGTGCTCGATCTCGTCGAGACAGGTGCGCTCATCGAGGTCGTCAACAGTGGCGCAGACGGCCCGGGCCGCCCGACCCGGCGACTGCAACTCGCGCCGCGCACGGACCATGTCGTGGCCGTCGACTTCGGGCACAGCCATTGTCGCGTTGGCATCGTGGCTGCAGATGGCACGGTTC
>DATFTS010000180.1:0-3755 GCA_035261645.1 Jatrophihabitans sp.
TCAAGATCGCCATCGAGGGCCTGTGCCATATCGGCCGTTGCGATGCCGTGGTCACTCACAACAACGGCCATGCCCCACGGTTGATGCGCCGTTACGACACCCTCGACGCGCGTTCCAGGTTCGGGCGTCTCGCGCGGCACCGTTCCACACTCTCACGTTGGTAGCCCGAGCGCTCATCGGCAATTTAGTACGGTTGATCTTGATCGTGTCGCGCGAGAATGCGTCATCTGCGCACTCGATCGTCCGCGCCGACGTGCTCCATATCGCGACGGTTCTTGACGCATGCCAGCGTTGGTCCCGCTCACGCAGCATGCGGTCGACGCGACCCGGCACACCGTTGATCACGTGACCGAACGGGTCCTGCGTCCAAATGCGACCTTGCTTCTGCTAGCCGAAAGCGTTATCTGCCATCTAAACCGGCACCTAGAAGTGGTGCCCCCGGCAGGATTCGAACCTGCGCTCCCGCCTCCGGAGGGCGGTGCTCTATCCCCTGAGCTACGGGGGCAAACCCAGATCACCCTAGCAGCGCGGAGGTATTGACCTTCCCGCTGCGGCGGGTGTTCCATGAGGCCGTCCGACCGCTACGCCGGTCGGCCGGTGCTGCTCTCTACATCGGTGGGGCAGACGAACACCAGCCGGTCGGAAATCCGTGAGGCGGGACGCGGCCTTGCCAGCCAGCGCTCCCGCCCGTACTCGGCGCGGTCCGCTCACACCGATACAGGGAGTACCCGTGGCTGCCGTTACCTATCAGAACGCCACCTGCATCTACCCCGGCAACAACGACCCGGCGGTCGACAACCTGAACCTGGAGATCAAGGACGGCGAGTTCATGGTGCTCGTCGGCCCGTCCGGTTCGGGCAAGTCGACCGCACTTCGGATGCTCGCCGGCCTGGAAGAGGTCTCCTCCGGGGCCATCCTGATCGACGGGGACGACGTCTCGAACGCGCCGCCCAAAGACCGCGACATCGCGATGGTGTTCCAGAATTACGCTCTCTACCCGCACATGAGCGTCGCCGAGAACATGGGCTTCGCGCTGAAGCTCAAGGGCGTCCCGAAGGCGGAGCGCCAGCAGAAGGTAAGTGAGGTCGCGAAGATCCTCGGCCTCGAGCAGTTCCTCGACCGCAAGCCCAAGGCGCTCTCCGGCGGTCAGCGGCAGCGCGTTGCGATGGGCCGCGCGATCGTCCGCTCGCCCAAGGTCTTCCTGATGGACGAGCCGTTGTCGAACCTCGACGCCAAGCTGCGCGTCGAGACCCGCGCAAACGTCGCGGCGCTGCAGGCGCGGCTCGGCACCACCACCGTCTACGTCACGCACGACCAGGTCGAGGCGATGACGATGGGCCACCGCGTCGCAGTGCTGCGCGACGGCAAACTGCAGCAGTGCGACACTCCGCGCGCGCTCTACGACAAGCCCGACAACGCGTTCGTCGCGGGCTTCATCGGGTCGCCGGCTATGAACCTGCGGCGGGTGCCGGTCGTAGAAAACGGCGTCCAGTTCGGCGACATGGTCGTCCCGCTGCAGTCGGAGGTCGTGGCCGCGGTCAACGAGCAGGGTCTGCGCGAGGTCAGCCTCGGGCTGCGTCCCGAGGCGTTCACGTCGGCGGCGGACGGGAACTCCGTCACGCTCACCGTCGACCTCGTCGAGGAGCTCGGCGCCGACTCGTACGTGCACGCCCGGCTGCCCACCGACGACCCGCTGAGCGACCAGCACCTCGTGGTCCGGTTCGAGGAGCGGTTCACCCCGCGCATCGGCGACGTGATCAAGATGGGTGTGCGTTCGGAGGAAGAGCACGTCTTCCACCCGGAGACGGGCCTGCGCCTGGGCGGCTGAGCCAACCGTCTCCCGCGCCACCGCCAGATCAACAGACCATCTCAGTCGATATACGACGTGAGCGGTCTGTTGATCACCGGCGGCTGGCACGAGAGGTCTGTTGATCAACGGCGGCAACACAAGACCGCTCTCTTGATCGACGACCGCAGGACGAGACCGGGCTCTTGATCAGGTCTGTGGCGGCGGGAGCGGCGAGCCGCCCAGTTGGCGCAGCAGTTGCTCCATCTGGACGATCTCGCTGCTCTGCGCGACCACCATGGCCTGTGCGAGGTTGCGGACGTCAGCCAGTTGCGCGTGCGCGGCGGCGAAGCGCGCCATCACCACGCCGCCCTGGTGGTGGTGGATCATCAGCTGCAGAAAGAAGACGTCCAATGCGTTGCCGTGCATTGCCTGCAACTGGCCCATCTGCGCCGGCGTCGCCATTCCGGGCATCAGGCCGTTGATGACGTGCTGCGCATGCTCCGGGCCCATCCACACCATGCGTTTACCGGGGTTCTCGACGGTCAGTCCCCAGGTGTCGAGCCAGCCCTGCATTTCGCCGATCTGGAACTGCTGCTGGGTCTCGATGTCGGCTGCGAGCACCTTCAACGCCGAGTTCGTGGTGTTGTCGCGCTCGTAGCCGGCCATCGTGATGGCCTGCACGTGGTGGGTCGACATGTCCCGGGCGAACCCGACGTCGACCGATGAGGTCGCCGGCGTTGACGTGCCCGACCCGCTGCCGCGCATGAGCCAGCCGACGGCGCCGGCGATGACGAGGACGCCCACCGCAATGACGGCGATCAGCACCACCGTCGTGCGTGGCCGGCGTCCTCGCTCGACCACGGCGGCGGCTGTCTCGTCCGCGGCGTCGACCAACATCAGCCACCCATCGTGTTCCCGTTGCCCGTGACGGCGTTGGCGAGCGGGTGACCGAATGTGCTCGGGTGCTGGATGAAGGTGGGCTGCGAGCAGATGGCACCCAGCTCCGGCGTGGTCTTCGGGTTGTTACGTAACGCATGGATGAACTGTTGGATGCGCGGATCCGTCGCGTTGTTGACGAACAACTGGTAGCCCCACGACTGCAGCGAGATCGGCGTCTTCAACCCGGGGTAGGGGCTCATCATCATCCGGTCGCTGCCCGCGACGAGCGAGGTCAATGTGCCGATCTCGCTGCTGGACAGTCCGGGGCGGTAGGTGATCCACACCGCGCCGTGCTCGAGGGCGTGCACGCCGTTCTCGTTCGCGATGGCGTTGGGGTAGACGGTGCCGGTGCAGTCGGCCCAGTACGGGCTGTGGTCACCGCCCACCGGCGGCGTGGCGTCGTACTTCACGATCGTCGCGACGTGGTTGCGGTTGGCCTCGGGCCGGAACGTGACGCCCTTGATGTCCTTGGCGCACTGCAACTCGTTCAGATACGACGTCTGGTTGCTGCCGATCATCTTGCTGCAGTTGCCGTTGGCGCTGCTCGTGCCCGACTTGTGCGTCGCGATCACGATGACGATCACCGCGCCGGCGAACAGCACCACCGCAACGGCGGACGCGATCAGGCCCCACGGCGTCTGCCGCTGGTTGACGATCGACTTTCCGGGCTTGCGCGGCGGGGCCTTGCGCGGCTGTGCAGCCTTCGCCGGGCCGGCCTTGCCGGTGCTGACGTTGGCCGACGAGCCCGAGGCGGGTTTGCCCGCAGGTCGCGAGCTACCTTTCTTCGCGGCGGGTTTGCCCGCGGAGGGCGGTCGTTGCTGGGCCATGGGCCTGCCTTCTGCTCGTGGTCGTCTTGTGCCGCCATGCCGGGACGCCATGGGTGCGCGCCGCCCCTGAGTGTAGGTCGATACGGTATAAGTCCGCGCTGTGCGCTGCTGTGCGGCATCCTGCTCGGCGAAAGTCAGCGCTGCCCGGGCCACTAAGATTGCCCGGTGACCCCAGTAGAGCTGTCCGCGCTCGTGCGCGC
>DATFTS010000181.1:0-3034 GCA_035261645.1 Jatrophihabitans sp.
CCACTACTTCCCGTCCAAGCAGGAGTTCCACCTGGAGGTCGCCCGCGCGGCGGCGGCGGAGATGATCCGGCGCACCGAACCGGACTCGAGCCGCTCGCCCGTCGACGCGCTGCGCGGGGCGCTGACGTCCTACATCGACTACGTCCAGGAGAACCCGGACAACTACAAGTCGCTCGTGCGCGGCGCGGCCAGCGGCGACGCACGGATGCGCGCGATCTTCGACGAGACCCGGGCGCGGATGGCCGAACGCATCATCGCCGTCATCGCGGAGATGGGCATTGAGGTCAGCGCACGCGTGCGGTTAGCGATCCACGGCTGGGTGGCGTACGTCGAGGAGTGCGTCATCCGCTGGATCGACGCGGCGACGGTCGATCGCCAGCAACTGCTGGAGATGCTGACCAAGTCGCTGCCCGCCGTCGCGCTTTCGGCAACCGACGGCGAGGTCGGCTCGCTGGGGTCAGTCCTGACGGCCAAGAGTGCCATTGGGGCGAAATAGGACCGTTACCTCAATGCTTGGGCGTCCTAGAATCCCAGGCATGCCGTTCGAGGTCGTCCCCAACCCCAATCCGCGTAGCGACGAGGAGCGGGCCGCCATCCTGGCCGCGCCCGGTTTCGGTCGCTACTTCACCGATCACATGGTGCGCATCGACTATGCGGACGGGCAGTGGGGCGACGGACGGGTACTGCCGTACGGTCCGCTGACGCTCGACCCGGCGACGTCGGCGCTGCACTACGGCCAGGAGATCTTCGAGGGACTGAAGGCCTACCGGCAGGAGGACGGCTCGATCGCCGCGTTCCGGCCTGACGCGAATGCGGCCCGGTTCGCCCGCTCGGCGCAGCGCCTTGCGATGCCGGCCCTGCCCGCCGACCTGTTCGTCGAGTCGGTGCACGCGCTCGTGCAGGCCGACCAGGCGTGGGTGCCCGAGGGCGCGGACGAGTCGCTGTACCTGCGCCCGTTCATGGTCGCGACCGAGGTCGGGCTCGGCGTGAACAAGCCCTCGAGCAGCTACGCCTTTCTCGTTATCGGCTCGCCGGCCGGGCCCTACTTCGCCGGCGGCATCAAGCCGGTGAAGGTGTGGCTGTCGACCGAGTACACGCGCGCGGCGCCTGGCGGCACGGGGGCGGCGAAGTGCGCCGGCAACTACGCGGCCGGTTTCGTGGCGCAGGCGCAGGCCACCGCACGAGGCTGCGACCAGGTCGTCTGGCTCGACGCCGCCGAACACCGGTGGGTCGAGGAGATGGGCGGCATGAACCTGTACTTCGTCTACGGCACCGGGCCGTCGGCGCGCATCGTCACGCCGTCCCTGACAGGGACGCTGCTGCCGGGCATCACCCGCGACTCGCTGCTCACCCTCGCGAGCGACCTCGGCTACACCGCCGAGGAGGGCAAGATCTCGACCGACGAGTGGCGCGAGGGCAACGAATCCGGCGCCATCACCGAGGTGTTCGCCTGCGGCACCGCCGCGGTCATCACGCCGGTGGGTGCCGTGGACAGCGACAACGGCGGTTGGACGGTCGGCGACGGCACGCCTGGGCCGGTGAGCATGCAGCTTCGCGAGCACCTGATGGCCATCCAAACCGGACGTGAGCCCGACCCGCACGGCTGGATGCACAAGCTGGTCTGAGCGAGCCGGCATATGGAGCTCGCCTCCCTCATCGGGCAGCTGACTGCCGAGGGACAGCTGCTGATCGACGCGGCCCGCCGTGCCGGATGGGACGCGCAGGTACCCGCCATGGAGTGGACGGTCCGGGAACTCGTCACGCACGTCGGCGGGGTGCACCGCTGGGCGGCCGACATCGTGACCTCCGCCCGGGACGCCGGCGACACGGCTGCCGGCGAAGCGGTCGGCTCGGGCCCGGGCGACGATGAACTCGCGGAGTGGTTCGAGAACGGGCACGCCGCGCTCGTCGAGACGCTGCGGTCCGCGCCCGACGACCTGACTTGCTTCACGTTCCTGCCGGCCGAGTCGCCGCGGCAGTTCTGGGCGCGCCGGCAGGCACACGAGACCGCGATCCACCGCGTCGACGCGCAGGGCGCAGCGGGAATGGACATCACCCCGGCCAGCCCAGCGTTCGCTCAGGACGGCATCGGCGAGATCCTCAACGGGTTCGCACGCCGCCGCGCGAACGCCATCGCAGTCGCGGCGACCCTCGGTCTCGACGCTGCCGATGGCCCGTCCTGGCTGGTGCGCTTCGGAGGCGAGCGGATCGAGTCGGAGCAGACGGAAGATCTCGTCGGCACCGATGTGACGCTGCGCGGGCTGTCGTCGGACCTCTACTACTGGCTGTGGAATCGCCCGAGCGCGGCAGTCATCGACGGGGACGGGAGCGTCGCCGCCCGCTGGGCAGGGGCGGTGCGAGTCCGCTGGTCGTGACCTAGCTGGTCGGCCACCGTTTGAAGTTCTGGTACGAGCGGCTCGGCGTCGGCCCACGCTGACCCTGGTAGCGCGAGCCGTAGAGTGCCGAACCGTAGGGATGTTCTGCCGGGCTGGAGAGCCGGAACACGCACAGCTGGCCGATCTTCATCCCCGGCCAGAGCGTGATCGGCAGATTCGCAACGTTGGACAGTTCCAGCGTGATATGCCCGGTGAAGCCGGGATCGATGAAGCCCGCCGTCGAGTGCGTGAGCAGCCCCAGCCTCCCCAAACTCGACTTGCCCTCCAATCGTGCGGCAAGATCATCTGGGATCGATATCACCTCGAGCGTCGAGCCGAGCACGAACTCGCCAGGGTGAAGCACGAACGGGTCCTCGGCCTTCGGCTCCACCAATGTCGTCAACTCGTCTTGCTGCAGCGCGGGGTCGATGTGCGTGTACTGCGAGTTGTTGAAGACCCGGAAGTAGCGGTCGAGGCGCACGTCCACGCTCGAAGGCTGAAGCAGCGCCGGCTCCCATGGCTCGACCGTCAGCCGGCCGGCCTGGACTTCAGCGCGGATGTCGCGGTCGCTGAGCAGCATGGCCCAGACGTTACTTGGCCGGGGTGTCGCGAATGAAGGCAGCGATCGCTGCGGCCAGCTCTTCGCCGGCGTCCTCCTG
>DATFTS010000182.1:0-2477 GCA_035261645.1 Jatrophihabitans sp.
CGGCGGCAGCGGTGGACGAGACATGGCGCACTCCCCGAGGACAGGACCAGACTGCGCGGAAATCCGAAATCAGCGTACGTACTTCCACGGGCCGGGTTCGAGGACGCGGATCGAAAATCTGCGGACCAGGCGCCGCTGCGAAAGTCGTCCGCGCTTCCGGTCGCTCTGGCGGCTTGACGCGCGGACAACGCGCGAGGGGGTCAGACGTAAATCGGGCCGCCGCTTACAGGGCGTAGCGTGAATTCCCGTCGTTCTTTACACTAATTTTATGTCGATGGCGCATCCACCAGATCGGCCGGCAGTTCAGGCGGCGATTCCGCACCGAATGGTCGTGCGTCTCACTTGCGTCCTGGTCGCGGCCATGCTGTCACTGAGCGCGATCGCTGCTGCGTCCATCGAGCACGTGCAGGCGGCCACGCCGGCTGCCGCGGCGAAGCGAGGCATCGCCTCCGTCGTGTATCTGCGAAGCGCGCCCGACAAGTTGCGTTTCGCCGGCGCGTCATGGGCCTACAGCTGGAACACCTGGGTTCCGTACTCGACCACCGGCCTCGAGTCGGTGCCGATGATCCGCGACTCCAGAGGAACGACGGACGCAATCGTCCGACGACTGCGCGACGGGCGCCTCGCGGGCGGCTATCGCCACCTGCTGGGGTTCAACGAACCCGACCATGCCAACCAGGCGAACCTGACGCCGACCCAGGCCGCCAACCTCTGGCCGAAGCTGATGGCCACCGGCCTCACGCTGGGCAGCCCCGCGCCGGCGCTGCCCACGGACGGATGGCTCAAGCAGTTCATGGCCCTGGTCGCCAAGCGCAAGCTGCGGGTGGACTTCATCGCGCTGCACTTCTACGCGAACATCACCGACCGGCTCGCTGTGCAACGCATCAAGACACAGATCGCGATGATCCGGCAGCACTACGGCAAGCCGATCTGGGTCACCGAGCTCGGCATCATCGACACCCGACAGAACCAGGGCTCGGCGCTGGCCAACACCGCCGCCGCGCAGAAATTCATGCGGTCGGTAACGGCGATGCTCGACGCACTGCCCTACGTGCAGCGATACGCGTGGATGGGCGACAACGTGTACGCGAGGCAGCACCTGCACTGGAGCTCGCTCTACGACAGCAAGAACCGGCTCACTCAACTCGGCGTCACGTACAAGAACCTCAACTAGCCGGCGCCGACGGCTCCCGACCTGGCGCCGTCGAGGCCAATCGTCAGATACTCCTGTCACACGAACGACGTCCAGGGCGCGGTGGTCGACGGCCGCTGCCAAGCTGGTGGCGGGCGGTATCTGTTGCTGTTGCGGGGCCGGCGCGACGAATGCCGGACACTCGAACGTCTGGTTGACGCTGTGCGTTCGGGCGAGAGTCGAGCGCTGGTGCTGCGTGGCGAAGCGGGTGTCGGCAAGTCGGTCTTGCTCGAGTATCTGATCGGCCGGGCAACGGGGTGCCGGGTCCTGCGCGCGTCCGGTGTGCAGTCGGAGATGGAACTGGCTTTTGCCGGCCTGCACCAGTTGTGTGCACCGATTCTCGATCGGATCGATCGCTTGCCCGGCCCGCAGCGCGATGCGTTGAACACGGCGCTCGGGCTTGCCGCCGGTGGGGCGCCAGACCGGTTTCTCGTCGGGTTGGGCGCGCTCGGCCTGCTCGCCGAGGCTGCCGACGATCGCCCGCTCATCTGCGCGATAGACGACGCGCAGTGGCTCGATCGCGCTTCGTCGCAGTCGCTGGCGTTCGTCGCGCGACGGCTCTCGGCGGAGTCGGTGGGGATGGTCTTTGCCGCGCGTGACGCCGACGAGGCGCCCGAGCTCGCCGGCATCCCGGATGTGGTCGTGCCGGGCCTGGCCGAGGAGGACGCGCGGGCGCTGCTGAACCTCACCGACCGCGGCAAGGTAGACCCACGCGTCGTTGATCAAATCGTCGCCGAGGCCCACGGCAATCCGCTGGCGCTGCTCGAGTTGCCGAAAGGGTTGGGACGGTCGCAACTCGCCGGCGGCTTCGGTTCGCCCCGCATGGGCGCCCTGGCCGGCCGTATCGAGGAGAGCTACCAGCGCCAACTCGCCGCGTTGCCTGATGACACTTGTGCGCTGCTGCTCGTTGCTGCGGCCGAGCCGATCGGTGACCCGGTGCTGATGTGGCGCGCAGCCGAACGGCTCGGCATCGGCATCAGTGCGGCGGCGCCGGCAGAGGTGGCCGGCCTGGTCGAACTCGGGGCCCGGGTTCGATTTCAGCATCCGCTGCTTCGCTCTGCCGTCTACCGTGCGGCCGGGGCCGACGACATCTGCAGAGCGCATGCCGCTCTCGCGCTGGCCACCGATCCCGCCGTTGACCCCGAGCGCCGCGCATGGCACGAGTCAGAAGCTGCGGCGGGGCCGGACGAGGACGTGGCTGCCGAGCTGGAGCGGCTGTCCGAGCGGGCCGCAGGGCGCGGCGGGTTGGCGGCTGCGGCCGCTTTCTTGACACGCGCCACAGAAC
>DATFTS010000183.1:0-3349 GCA_035261645.1 Jatrophihabitans sp.
CGAGTATGGGTGAGAATCCGACGCCTCATGAGGCCCGCGAATCTGATACAAACTGAAGGTGGCGGGGTCTTACCGACGGGACTGCCAGCTTCTTGATGCACGAGACCGACCTGCGGTCCATTTTCGGCTATGTGCAGACCACGCCTATGCAGTCCGGCGGTGGCGTGTTGTGGTGCGCCATGTTGCCGCCGCCGTCAACGGTGCCCGCGACAGCAGAGATCCCGTGGTTTCGGTTGGAGTTGGCCGTGTTGGCGGTCAGGACGTTGCCGGTCGAGTCTCCGGGCTGGTCCTCTAGCACTCCGATGCCGACATCGCGGTTCTGGTTCGCAACGTTGCCACGCGCCGTGTTGCCCGTCACGGCGAAGAGGACGATTCCACCGCCGTCATCAGGCCCGCCCCGGTTCGCATTGGCCACGTTGCCGACAACGAGATTGTCGTTCGCGCCGCTAGCCACCTCGAGTCCGGCATGAACGTTATGGCTTGTGTCGTTGTGGGCGAGGCGGTTGCCGCTGGAGCCGTGCTGGCCGCCTTCCAGGTCGATGCCCACCCCGTTGCTGCTGGCACGGTTGCCACTGACCCGGCTGTTCATCAGGTCGAACATGAACAGTCCGCTCTCGCCGTTGCCCGTGAGGATGTTGGCCTCTATCCGGGTACGCGAGACTGCTCCGACGACCAGTCCGCTGCTCACGTTGTTCCGGGCGTAATTCCCCGCTAGCAGACTGCGATCAGAGCCGAGGTTCACCTCGATTCCCTGATTCTTGTTCCCACTGAGTGCATTGCCGATGACCCGGGTTCCGGGCGAGCCGATGACGACCATGCCATCCCAGGCATTGTTGGCGATGCGGTTGCCGATGACCATGGTCCCCGCCGAGGACAGGACGTCCACGCCGTCGGACTGGAAGGCCGACACATGGTTCGTCACCGTGCTCGCGAACACCAAGGTGTTCGCCGAGTTCTTGACCAGCACGCCGGCCGAGACTTCATTCTCTACACCCCCGGCACCGATCTCCCGAATCCTCATGTCGCTCACCTCGCTACGCGGCGCGCCGCGCAGTCCGACTCCGTTGAGGAAGAAGGTTGCGATCGTCCCGTTGCGTATGCGGACCCCCGGGTGACCGTCGTCGGCGATGCCCTCGCTGCCGGCCGCGTTCACGCCGCGGATCGAGTGCCCCGCGAGGTCGACCGTGATGTTGTCCGCGCCGATCACCAGGCCGTCACCCGGGCAACCGGACAGGCTGTTCGCGAGGCGAATGCTCGACGTGAGCGTCTGTCCGCACTTGACGTGTGTGGAAGCAGGACTCGCATGAGCAGCCGTCGGCACGGTCCAGGCCGCCAGGGTCAGACCCGCGACGGAGTACAAGGCCGTCAGAAGGTTTCTCCGCACAACAACCACCCCCGTGATTGGTGAAACCAGGCACGGCGCGCTAAGGAGGCGCGCTAACGCCGTTGTACCCCTCTGCAGTCCGCCTTTGCGCTGACCCGGTTGAGCCGTGCCATCTTCTTGACGCGGCACACCAGGGGTGGGTCAAACGACTCAGCTAACTTCCGTCGAAGCTGACCGTGCCGGTGCTCGCTACCTCAACACTGCGCCCGGGCGCTCGGTGGTACTTCCAGTACAGGTTCACGAAGTCGATCACCGTCTCCGGCGGCGGTGCGCCCCACTCGGTCAGGTCCTCGGTCGTGTGCGCGTCGTCGACCAGAGTCACGTCATACCCGCGCACGAGTGCGCCGAACGCCGTCGCCAGGATGCAGGCGTCGGTCTGTGCCCCGGCGAGCACGACGCTGCCCACCTGCCGCTCGGCGAGCACGCTCTCCAGATCTGTCTCCTCGAAGGAATCCCCGTACCGCTTGTGCACGACCGGCTCGGAGTCGTCCAGCTTCAGTTCCGGGACGTAGCGCCAACCGTCGCTGCCCTCGGGGATCTCGTCGGACGAGTGCTGGACCCACACAACCGGCACGTTCTGCGCTCTCGCCTTGTCGACCAACGCGGCAACGTTCGCCACGACGTCGTCGCGCTTGTGCGCGCCGCCGACAACGCCGTTCTGGACGTCGACGATCAGCAGCGCGGTGTTGGGGCGGTCAGTGATGGTGCCCATGACGCTCCCTTCGGTTGTCGGTTCGGTACGCGCTCAGCCTATTGCCGGGCACCGACATTTCCGCGGGTGAGCGAGTAGGCGACCAGACCGAGCACCAGCACTCCGGCACCCACGATCACGGAGGTGAGCGGCAGGTTGACTGCCAGCGTCGCGCAGCCGAGGACACCGACCGCCGGCACCCAGCGCGGCGGCGGTCCCTCGTCCGGCCGCAGCGTCGCTGCGCTCGCGTTCGCAATCGCGTAATAGGCCAGCACGCCGAACGACGAGAAGCCGATCGCCGAGCGCAGATCGGTCGTCAGCGCTAGGACGAGCACCACCGCACCGACCGCGAGTTCGGCACGGTGCGGCACGCCGAACCGCGGGTGCACCACCGCGAGCGCGCGCGGCAGGTGCCCGTCGCGCGACATTGCCAACGTGGTCCGGGAGACACCCAGCAGCAACGCGAGCAGCGCCCCGAGCGAGGCCGTCGCCCCGCCCACCTGTACGAGTGGCGCCAACGCGTGCCAGCGGCCGGCTTCCACCGCGGTACGCAATGGCGCCGGCGAGCTCGCCAGTGCTCCTGCGCCGACCGCCGACAGCACGGCGACCGCCACTACCGCGTACACCACAACGGTGATTCCCAGCGCGATCCCGATCGCGCGCGGGATCGTCCGGGCCGGCTCGCGCACCTCTTCGCCGAGCGTCGCGATCCGGGCGTAGCCCGCGAAGGCGAAGAACAGCAGGCCGGCTGCCTGCAGCACCCCGTGGGCGTCCGAACCGGGAAAGGGATGCAGCGAGCTGGACGTGCCGCCGGCGAAGCACGCCACCACCACGGCCGCGAGCACGGCCAGGACCACGATGACGATCACGCGCGTCGCCCGCACCGACTTCTGCACGCCGCGGTACGTCAGCGCAGTGAGCGCCACGACGGCGGCCGCCGCTGCGACGCGCGGATGGGCAGGCCACACGTATGAGCCCAACGTCAGCGCCATCGCAGCGCAACTGGCCGTCTTGCCGACCACGAAGGCCCAGCCGGCGAGGTGACCCCACAGCGGTCCCAACCGGCGCCGGCCGTACACGTAGGTGCCGCCCGACTCCGGGTAAAGCGCGGCGAGACGGGCGGACGAGGCCGCGTTGCAGCATGCGACAAGGGCGGCAACGGCTAGCCCCAGTAGCAACCCCGACCCCGCCGCGCGGGCGGCCGGGCCGAAAGCGGCAAAGACCCCGGCGCCCAGCATGGCGCCGAGCCCGACCACGACTGCGTCGCCCACACC
>DATFTS010000184.1:0-2223 GCA_035261645.1 Jatrophihabitans sp.
ATCTACATGTGGTCGTACAGCGACAGCGCCGGCGGCTTCCAGCTGCCGGGTCCGACAATGTGCGTGACCTCCGGCGAGACCGTCACCGTGATCCTGCACAACACGCTCAGCGAGCCGACATCCATCGTCTTTCCCGGACAGACCGGCGTGAAGGCAAACGGCAACGCGGCGCAGCCACAGTTCGACGGCGGGGGATCACTGGTCTCGATGGTGCAAGCTGCCGATGCGACCGGCGGGTCGGTGACTTACACCTTCACCGCCGGCAGCCCGGGCAGCTACCTGTACGAGAGCGGCACCGACGTCAACAAGCAGGTGCAGATGGGCCTGTACGGCGCGATGATCGTGCGCCCCGCCGGGCATTCCGACCAGGTGAACGATCGCGCCGACTCGGCATTCGGCACCGCGAGCGCCGCCGACCCGCTGCCACGGGAATTCGTGTTCCTGCTCTCCGAGGTAGATCCGGACGTGCACCTGGCGGTCGAGCGGGGCGAGCCCGTCGACTGGAAGTCGTACACGGCCCGTTACTTCATGATCAACGGCCGGAGCATGCCGGACACAATCGCTCCCAACAACGCATCCTGGCTGCCCACTCAGCCCTACGGCGCCATGGTGCACATCAAGCCCTACGACATGAACAGCAACCCGCTGCCCGTCACGATCCATTACCTCAACGCCGGCACCGTGAACTACCCGTTCCACCCGCACGGCAGCGACGAGCGGGTCATTAACCGCGACGGGCACGCGCTGCAGGGCCCGAACGGCCAGGACCTCTCGT
Organism: Jatrophihabitans sp.; assembly: GCA_035261645.1. GTDB lineage: Bacteria > Actinomycetota > Actinomycetes > Mycobacteriales > Jatrophihabitantaceae > Jatrophihabitans. The sequence continues at coordinate 776 of DATFTS010000184.1, forward strand.
ACAACAAGTTCGATCTGGATATTGGACCGGGCCAGGCGCTCGACGTGCTCATGGATTGGCGCGACGCCGATCACTGGAACGCGGCGGACAACCCGATCCCGACCCAGATCCCCGCGCTCACCGACCAGTTGCTCGTCGGATCGGACACCTGGTTCAGCGAGAGCGGATACCTCGGCACCAAGAACCCGGTGCCGGCCAACATGACGACGAACAACGAGTGCGGCGAGTACTACCACATCGCGCACAGCCACGCGCTCGAGCAGGCAACCAACTATGGCGCAACCTTCGGGGGAATGATGACGCTGTTCCGCATCGATCCGCCCGCCGGTTGCCCACAGAATTGAGGCAGCGGCGATGACAAAGCACCTCGCACACCACGCCGTCGCTTCGGCAGCACGGCCGACCTCGGCGCGCACCCGCGTGCTCGCCGCAACCACGATCGGGGCCATGGCGCTTGTCGTGTCACCGGCTCTGCCCGCCGTCGCCGGCGCAGCTGTGCCGGCGACGGCCCGGGCCGGCTCACCCCACGTCGCAATGGCCCCGCACGCCGCATTGGCTCTAGCGCAGCCGGCCGGGAAGTTCACCCCGCGCAACTGCACCGAGGCGAGCGGCAGTGCGTCGTGCGACCTGTACGCGATGAGCGGTAGCACGTCGATCCTCGGCAGCAGCGTGCCCATCTGGGGGTTCTCGACCACCGGGGCAGTCGGCTCGGCCACTGACCCCGGCCCGGTGTTGGTCGTCCAGCAAGGCGACGCGGTAACTGTCACCTTGCACAACCAGCTCAGCGAGCCCGTCTCGCTCGCCTTCCCGGGTCAGTCGGGCATCACCTACGCCGGTGGCAGCGGCGACGACATGAGCGGGGCCGCCGCGAACGGCACGCGGACCTACACCTTCACCGCCGACCGTCCGGGCACCTTCCTGTACGAGGCTGGTCACACGACCGACGGCACCCGGCAGGTGCAGATGGGCCTGGCCGGTGCGCTGGTCGTGCTGCCGCCGGACGGCACTGCTTACGGAGTGAGCAGCACGGCGTACGCGGACGAAGCGGTTGTGGTGCTCAGCGAGATCGATCCGCGACTGAACGCCAACCCGGCGGGCTTCGACATGCGTGACTTCAAGCCCGCCTACCGGCTGATCAACGGCAAGCCGTTCCCGGCGAGCGACCCCATCAGCACCGACCAGGGGCACACCGTGCTCCTGCGCTACGTGAACGCCGGCTCACAGACGCACTCGATGAGCCTGCTCGGCGCGAATCAGGTCGAGATCGCCCAGGACGGGCACCGCAGCCAGTTCACGACAACGGTCACCGCGGAGAGCATCACCCCAGGAATGACCCTGGACACGCTCGTGCAGATGCCCAGCGGCCCCGAGTCGAAGATCGCCCTCTACGAGAATGCGCAGCACCTCGACAACAACGGCCAGAACAACGGCGACCCGTCGCAGGTGGC
>DATFTS010000185.1:0-15441 GCA_035261645.1 Jatrophihabitans sp.
ATCAGGCTCTCGAGCGTTGCGCTGTCGCTCGCCGTGGGCGTCGCGCTGGCTGCCGCCTTCACTCCCAGCGCGTCGTCGTGGCACATGAACCACAACGACCAAGGCCATTTCAGAGACCACTGAAACCGCTCAGTAGCTGTCGCCGATGCTCGACGAACTCACCGTGCGGTAGCGGCCGTCCGCCGGCGCATTACAGTGACGCCGGTGAAGGCCGTCAACTGTAGGGACGCGAAGCTCTCGGTGGTCGACCTACCGACGCCGCAGCCGGCGCGGGGGCAGCTGCTGCTCAAGGTGTTGCGCTGCGGCATCTGCGGATCCGACTTGCATGCCCGGCACAACTGCGACGAACTCGCTGACGTGACCAGCGAGGTGGGCTACGACGCGATCATGCGCTCGGACCAGGATGTCGTTCTCGGCCACGAGGTGTGCGGGGAGATCCTCGAGTACGGCCCCGGCTGCCGGAAGTCGGCGAAGACCGGCGAGCGGGTGGTGGCAGTCCCACTGCTTCGTCACGGCGGCCAGGTGCACCCGATCGGGCTGTCCGCCGCTGCGCCCGGCGGCTACGCCGAGCAGATGCTGGTGGAGGAGGCACTCTCCTTCTCGGTTCCGAACGGGCTCGCAACCGACGTCGCGACGCTGACCGAACCGATGGCCGTCGGGCTGCACGCGGTGCGGCGCAGCGACGTATCGAAGGGCACGGTCGCGATCGTCATCGGCTGCGGGCCGGTGGGGCTTGCCGTCATCTGCATGCTCAAGGCCAGTGGCGTGCGCACCGTGGTTGCCAGTGACTTCTCGCCTGTTCGGCGCGCATTGGCCACCGCGTGCGGTGCGGATCTCGTCGTCGACCCCGCCCAAGACTCGCCGTACGAGGTGCGCGCCGACCGGCACGTCTCCAGCGCGCCTGCGGTGTTCGATCTCGCCGTCGGGACGATGGAGAAGCTGCGTCGGATGCCCGTCGTGCCCTGGTGGCGCCTGTGGCAGGTTGCCGAGGCAACCGGGTTGGCGAAGCTCAAACATCCGGTGATCTTCGAATGTGTCGGCGTGCCCGGCATCATCGAGCAGATCATCACCGCGGCACCGATCTCGTCGCGGGTCGTCGTCGTCGGCGTGTGCATGCAGCCGGATCGCTTCCGTCCCGCCATGGCGATCAACAAGGAGATCGACCTGCGCTTCGTGCTCGGGTACACCCCGCTCGAGTTCCGCGACGCGCTGCACCTTCTCGCGGACGGACGAGTCAACGCGGCGCCGGTGGTTACCGGCAGTGTCGGGCTGGGCGGCGTCGACAACGCATTCACCGCGCTCGGCGATCCGGAGCAGCACGCGAAGATCCTCATCGATCCGGCGCAGCCGGCCGATGATGTGCTGCCCACCTGATCGCGGCCGTCCGTCGTAGGCTTCCGCCGTGGCTCGCTACGGACCCCAGTTCGGTCCCGACGTGACGTTTCTCGGCGTGGACCGCTGCGATGTCAGTGACCCGGAGACGATGCGTGACGCCGATGTCGTGATCGTCGGCGCGCCGTTCGACGGCGGCACGTCACATCGCCCCGGCACCCGCTTCGGCCCGCTGGCGATCCGCACCACCGACTATCTCGAGCACGACGGATCACGGCCGAGCCTGGCGTTGCGTGTCGATGCCCTGCGCGACCTGCGCGTCGTCGATGCCGGCGATGTGGAGATGCCGCCCGGGGACATCACCGCGTCGCTGCAAGCGCTCGAGGATGCGGTGCGGGCTGTGGCCGCGGTCGGCGCCGTTCCGGTGATCCTCGGTGGCGACCACTCCATCGCCTACGCCGACGCCCGCGGAGTCGCCCACGTCCTAGGGTTCGGCCGGGTCTCGATGATCCATTTCGACGCGCACGCGGACACCGGCGACATCCACTTCGGCAGTCTCTGGGGTCACGGCACGCCGATGCGCCGACTGATCGAGTCCGGCGCCCTGCGCGGCGACCGATTCCTGCAGATCGGGCTGCGCGGCTACTGGCCGCCGCCCGACACGCTCGCCTGGATGGCGCAGCAGCGCATGCGTTCGTACGAGATGACCGAGATCGGGCACCGTGGGCTCGCGACATGCCTCACCGAGGCGTTCACCATCGCCGTCGACGAATGCGACGGCGTCTTCCTCTCAGTGGACATCGACGTCTGCGATCCGGGGCATGCGCCCGGCACCGGCACGCCGGAGCCCGGGGGCCTGAGCGCGCGCGAGCTGCTCGACGCGGTGCGGCGGATCTGCCTCGAGCTGCCTGTGGTCGGCATCGACGTCGTAGAGGTGAGCCCGCCCTACGACCACGCCGACATCACTGCCGCGCTCGCCAACCGGGTGGTGCTCGAAGCACTGAGCGCGATAGCGCGGCGGCGACAGGACGGTCCGACCTGGGATCCTGGGCGCCCGCTGCTCGACGGGCGATGACGCTGCGGCGTAGATCATGTCGGCGCTCCCGCGATGCGCTCGAGCAGTCGGTCGATCAAGCTGTCCTGGCCGGCGATCATCTTGCCCCTTGCTGTGACTAGGTCGAACCAGCCGGCGCGGTCGATCTCCGGGAACGACTGCCGCCGGCCAGACCGCGGCGGCCACTCGATCTCGAAGGTGTTGCTCACGACGCCCTCGGCGTCGAAATCCGCCTCGACGGCCCAGGCGGTGACGAGTTTGCCGTTGCGTTGCCGCACCGTGCCGAGCTCGACGAGCTCGCCAGCAGGTGGCGCCGATCCGAACTCCTCGGTGAACTCCCGGCGCGCCGCCGCCAGCGACTCCTCGTCCGGGCCGTACTCACCCTTCGGGATCGACCAGGCGCCCGCGTCGCGCTTCGCGAAGTACGGGCCGCCCAGGTGGCCGAGCAACACCTCGAGGCCGCGCTCGGTGCGCCGAAAGAGCAGCAGTCCAGCGCTACGCGCCGGCGTGGCTGCTCCCACAGTGGCTCCGTTCAGCTTCTTTGCACCGGCTCCGCGGCCGGCTCCACGGGCACGACATCCGCGGCGGTCGACGCCAGGCCGACCTCGGTGAGCAGTGGCCGGGCCGTGTCCGGATTCAGTTTGTGTGCGTGTCGCTCACTCATCAGGGCACCGAGCAGCACGCCCCCGAAGATGACGACGCTCAGGATCATCAACCACACGGACAGGACGAAGACGCCACCGACCAATCCGTAGGCGTGTACCTGCCACGAGATCTGGCCGGGCAGGATCACCCGGGTGAGCCGGAACATGATCGTCGTCAGCGCGCCGACCACAAACGCGCCCGGGAACAAGGCTCGCCAGGTGACCCGGCCGGCGAGCAGCCAGCGCTGCGACCACCAGTAGAAGAGGAACGTGCCGAACCCCTGCGCGACCGCGATGCAGAGCAGCCCGGGCCAGCCGAGATCGTCGAACAGGTAGCGGCTGAAGCGCCCGATCCCGAGGACGACGATCGAGTACACGCCCAGTGACACCGCCCAGATGAGCTGTCGCAGGTATGACGCCACGCCGATCAGGCGCGGCAGCGTCCAGATCAGCTCGAACGCACGCTGGTGCACCGCTGCCACGCTGGTGGTGAACACCAGGGCGGTGATCATCGCCAGCACCAGGGCGATGGTGCTGATCGAGGCAGGCACAGTGCGCGAGAAGAGCCGGTCTACCGCATCAGCGGAGTTACCCTCCAGCCCGAAGAAACGGATCATGTAGTAGGCGGCGTTGCGGCCGGTGAGCCGCTGCAGCACCGCTCCGATGGCAACGATCAGCGGGGCGGTGCACAGCACCTGCTGCGCGCACAGCGCCAGCGCGTGCGTGTCGAGGTCGATCTCGCGGATGCGCCGGTAGCCGCGGCCGCCGATGCTGTTGGCCAGCCACCCGCGGCCGGCCTCGAAGAGACGGCGACTCGACTCCGGCCGGTTCATAGGAGAAATTGTGCCGCCCTTCGACGTTGTCGTGGGCTACTTACCCCAGGCGGATACCCGCAAGTTGCGTGCTATGGGCGACGAGCCGCCCCGTCCGGTCCCACACCCAGCATGTTTCATCCACCCGCTGGGCGTCGATCAGGTGCGCCCTGTGAAGAACGCGCACCGGCCCGGGTGCGGGCAGCGCGCGCACGTACGCGGTCAGCTCCAGCGTCGGCACCCAGCCGCTCAGCTCAACGTCGAAGGTGGCCGGTGGAAAGGCGTCCACCGCGTACAAGAGCGAGTTGGCGTCGAACGATTCGCCGTGCGGCAGGGCCAGCCAGCCACGCAACTCGCCCCGGCCGGTCGGCGCGCCGCTCGCAAAGCCGAGCGAGTCGGGGTCGATGCGCACCTCGACCTGTTGCATGATCGGCACCTCGAAACCGGCCGGGCTCACGGGCGGCAGCCGGACGGACCCATCGAAGGTCGAGGGTGGGGGTTCAGGCGCGCCGTCGACCCAGTAGGGCTTCGTGTCGGCATCGAGGGTGCTGGTCGTGAAGAGCGCCTCGATGCACTGCTGGTCGCCCTGCCACATCGTCGCGCGCAGTTGGCTTGCCGTTCGGCCGGCGCGCAGCACGCAGGCCCTGACGGTGATGGGGCCGGGGTCAGGCGAGCGGAGGTAATGGGCGCTGGCCGCGATCACGTGTTGATGCTGGCCGGCGGACGCCACCGCCCGGCCGAGAATGGCCAGTAGGTATCCGCCGTTCGGCTTGCCAGCGATCGTCCACTCCGGGTGGACGTCCCCGGCGAACTCGCCCGGCTCGATCTGCTGGAGCACGGTGACGGCAGAGAACGCGACCGCTTCCACTACTGCTCGAGCGCCGCGTCCAGCGTGATGTCCACCGCAGCCAGTGCCTTGCTGATCGGGCAGCCGGCCTTGGCCTCCTGGGCGGCCTGCTGGAACGCGTCCGCGTCCATGCCTTCGACCTCGCCGCGCACGGTGAGCTTGATGCCGCTCAGGTGCAGCCCGCCTGCCGGGTCGGGACCGAGCGTCACGTCCGCCTGCACATCCAGCGCGATCGGCGTGCCACCGGCCTTGGCGATGCCGTTCGACAGCGACATTGCGTAGCACGCCGAGTGCGCCGCAGCCACGAGTTCCTCCGGGCTGGTGACGCCGCCGGCGTCGTCGGCCGCGCGCTTGGGGAAGGAGACCTCGTAGGTGCCGACCTTCGAGCTGGACAGTTCCACCTGGCCTGAACCTTCTTGCAGATTGCCGGTCCAAGCGGTGCGTGCGGTGCGTGTGGGCATGCGGCTCTCCTTCGAGCGGACGGGAGTTGTCGACGGCGGTGAAAGGCTTCCTGAACGTACTCAACCACCCAGGAAGCACAGCACTTCCCGCCGGGTTGGGTATGACGGAGGCGAAGGGAGCCGATTGCCACATGACTGACACGCTCAACCAGGCGTCTGGAACGTTCGAGATCGCGGGACGCACCGTGCACCGGCTGGGGTTCGGCGCGATGCGCCTGACCGGCCCCGGCATCTGGGGCGAACCCGCCGATCGCGACGAGTGCATCCGGGTGCTGCGCCGGGCCGTCGACCTGGGGGTCGATCTCATCGACACCGCAGACTCCTACGGCCCGTATGTCAGCGAGGAGCTGATCCGCGAGGCGCTGCACCCGTACCCGGAGAACCTGCTCATTGCGACGAAGGCTGGATTCGTCCGGCACGGGCCTGACCTGTGGTTCGCGGTCGGACGCCCGGAATACCTCAAGCAAGAAGTGATCATGAGCCTGCGCCGGCTCGGACTGGAACGCATCGACCTGTTCCAGCTGCACCGCATCGACAGCAAGGTCCCGCTCGAAGAGCAGATCGGCGTGCTGACCGAACTGCAGGACGAGGGCAAGATCGCCTCGATCGGGCTCTCCGAGGTCTCGGTGAACGACATCGAGCAGGTGCGCAAGCTCGCCGAGGTGACGTCGGTGCAGAACCTGTACAACCTCACGAACCGGCGCTCCGAGGACGTGCTCGACTACTGCACTCGCGAGGGCATGGCGTTCATCCCGTGGTACCCCATCGCGGCCGGCAAGCTCGCCGAGCCGGGCGGGATCGTGGATGAGATCGCCAAGCGGCACGACGCCACGGCGGCGCAGGTCGCGCTCGCGTGGCTGCTGGCGCGTGCGCAGGTGATGTTGCCGATCCCAGGCACGTCCAAGGTTTCGCACCTCGAGGAGAACATGGGCGCCGCGCAGCTTTACCAGCGCCTGTCCCGCGAGGAGGTCGATCAGCTCACGGCAGCCGCGAGTTGACCGCGTTTACAGGACGACGACCGAACGCAGCACGTCGCCCGAGTGCATCTTCTCGAACGCCGCCTCGATGTCGCCGAGCCCGATCGTCTCGCTCACGAACCTGTCCAGCGGCAGCCTGCCTTGCTGGAACAGGTCGATGAGCATCGGGAAGTCGCGGCTGGGCAGGCAGTCGCCGTACCACGACGACTTGATCGCACCGCCACGGCTGAACACGTCGATCAGCGGCAGGTCCAGCGTCATGTCCGGGGTGGGGACGCCGACGAGCACGAGGGTGCCGGCGAGGTCACGTCCGTAGAACGCCTGCCGGAAGGTCTCCGGACGGCCTACCGCGTCGACGACGATGTCGGCGCCAAAGCCACCGGTGTACTGCTGGATCGCCTGGACGACGCCGTCGACGTCCATGCCGCGCGAATCGACGGTGTGCGTGGCGCCGAACTGGCGCGCTGTCTCGAGCTTGCGCGGGTCGATGTCCACCGCGATGATCCGCGCCGCGCCCACCAGCCTGCTGCCGGCGATGGCCGCACACCCAACGCCGCCGCAGCCGATCACCGCGATCGACTGGCCACGCCGCACGCCCCCGGTGTTCATCGCCGCGCCCAGCCCGGCCATCACGCCACAGCCGAGCAGCCCGGCGACCTCCGGCGCGGCGCCAGGATCGACCTTCGTGCACTGTCCGGCAGCGACGAGGGTCTTCTCCGCGAAGGCGCCGATGCCCAGCGCGGGGGACAGTTCCGTGCCGTCGTCCAGCGTCATCTTCTGAGTCGCGTTGTACGTGTTGAAGCAGTACTGCGGTTCGCCGCGGGCGCAAGCCCGGCAATGCCCGCAGACCGCGCGCCAGTTGAGCACGACGAAGTCGCCGGGCGCCACCTCGGTGACGCCTGCGCCGACCGTCTCGACCACGCCGGCCGCCTCGTGCCCGAGCAGGAACGGGAAGTGGTCGTTGATGCCACCTTCGCGGTAGTGCAGATCGGTGTGGCAGACCCCGCAGGCCTGCACCTGTACCAACGCCTCGCCGGGCCCGGGGTCGGGGACGTTTACTGTCACGACCTCGACCGGCGCGTTCACACTGCGCGCGATGACGCCTTTGACGGCCTGGCTCATCCCTTGACTTCGTAGATCGGGACGAGATAGGCGCGGCCGAGCGTATGCATGAACAGGTTGAAGCCGAGGAAGGCCGGGGAAGCGTCGGGCGGCACGTCCAAGCTGGGCACGTCGACCGCGTGGACGACTGTCCAGTAGTGGTGCACGCCGTGGCCTTCCGGTGGCGCGGCGCCGATAAAGCCCACCGTGCCGCCATCGTTCCTGAGCTGGACAGCGCCGCCCGGCATGCCGTCCGCGCTGGCATTGGTCGCCAGCTCCGTGACGTCCGCGGGCAGGTTGAACGTCGCCCAATGCCAGAACCCGCTGGCCGTCGGGGCGTCCGGGTCATAGACCGTGACGGCGTAGCTCTGGGTGCCGTCCGGCGCGCCGGACCACTGGAGGTGCGGAGAGACGTCTTGACCACCTGCGCCGAACACGCCCGACACATGCGGCATCGCCAGCATCTCGCCGTCGGCGATGTCGTTACTGGCCAGGTCGAACGTCGGTACCTGGGGCAGATCCTCGTACGGGTTCCTCGTCAACTGCGATCTCCTTCGCGCGGGTGCCTACCAGGCAGTCTTACCGCACCTTGCTAGGTGAGTCGACGGGCTCGCAGATGACGACGGGGATCTCTCGATCCGTCCAGGACTGGTAGGCGGCGTAGTCGGCGTACATGTCTACGAGCCGAGGCCACAGGTGGGCGCGTTCCTCGCTGGTCGCCACCCGGGCCAGGTAGTCCGAGCGATACTTGCCCACCTCGATGTGCACAGCAGGGTCGGACGCGATGTTGTAGTACCACTGCGGGTTGGTCGGCAGCCCGCCCTGCGAGGCGACGAGCACGACCTCCTTGCCGTTCTGCAGAAAGCACAGCGGCACGGTGCGCGGCTGGCCGGTCTTGCGCCCGGTCGTGGTCAGCAGGCAGATCGGCACGGGCTTGCGGAAGCCGGCGCCGATGCGCCAGCTCTTGCCAATACGACCGCCCGTGGCGCGGTAGAGGCGGGTGTTGACGCGTGACATGACCTTGATGACGCGCCTGGTGCTCGGGCGGTCGAGGCCCTTCGGCTTGGCCTTCACGCGGGCTGCTCCTGCGCCGCCCACCGGTTCGCGGTCAGCTTCCAGCTCGGCGTGTCCTCGAGCGACTGCACGGCTTCGTAGCTGCGCCGGTAGCCGGTGCGGCTTATCCGCCACCGACCGTCGGCCTCGCGGGTGTAGGTGTCGTCGTAGAACGCCGTTCCGGTCAGCAGCATCCGCTGCTCGGTGACGATCACCTTGTCCTCGAGATACCAGGTGCCCTTGGCGATGTCGCCGTTGATCGTCAGCTCGGGGTGGTGGCACTGGTGCACCGTGATGATCGCCGGCGGCAGCGACGTGCGCATGAACTCGACGACCGCCGCGCGCCCGTCGAAGGTCAGCCGCTCGCCGTAGGACGCGTGCACGTCAGCCGTCAGCGTGTCCGCGAACTCGTCCCACTGTTTGAGATCGAGGGTGCGCAGGTAGCGGTACTTGAGCTGGCGCAGCTCTTCGAGGGCATCGTGGTCCACGCCAAGCAGACTAGAACACGTTCCAGTATTCTGCTCCCTATCCTTCTTGCTGATCAAGAGATCGAATATGTCGTATATCAACGCAGCCGGTCTGTTGATCACAGCCCGACATCCACAGGGCGTCGGGGCAGCTTGATTACAGCCCGAAATCCACAGGCGGCCGGCGCAGCCTTCCTCGCCGCGGTCGCTGCTCATCGGCGGTCTTGCCGCCGCCGTCGGCACCGGCAAGCCACCTGCGCAACTGGTCGTAGACCATCGCGTCTGCGAGCAGATCGAAGTGGTGCTTACGGCCGCCGAGGTGGAACGTGCGCTCGCGGTCGAAGGGGATCGACCGGACCTTACCGATGCCGTGGGCGCTCGAGTGCTGAACCAACAGGTCGTGGGCGAACAGGCCGGACGGCTCGCGCGAGAGCGTTGCGGACGCGACCGAGTACGCGACCCCGGGCAGCAGGGTCGCCGGCGTGCAGCGGTCGGTGAGCAGTTCGTCCGGGTCGCAGTCGAGCCAGTCCTGCTCGAGGACCGCGCCGTAGCGCAGGTCCTTGATGCCGACGCTGCGCCGGTTCAACCACGTTGCGAACGGCCGGGTCTCGGGCAATCGGCCCAGCCGGTGCGCACCCCAGTTGGCGGCTCGCTCGAGCGGGGCGCCAAGATGCGGCGTGCCGAGTCCGACCACGTGTCGCAGCGGCTTGATCCAGCCGTATCCGAGCTTGTCCGCTTGGTGCGCGGCGCTGCGCGCGACGAGCCCACCGAGCGAGTGGCCGACCAGCGCGATTTCCGTGACGTGCACCGGCCACGCATGGACGAGCTCCTCGAGTTGGTCGGCGAGCTCTAGTCCGTTGGCCGAGATGTGCAGGCCGGTGTTGAAGTTGGCGTAGATCGGCGTCCACCCGTCCTCGTCGCGCAGACGGGATCCGTAGGTGCAGGTGCGATCGCCCCAGCGGCGCTCGGCGGCGAACGACCAGCACAGATCGGTCTCGCACAAGCCGTGCAGGAACACCACGAGCCGTCCAGTCGCGTTTCCGGACGCGTCCGCGGCCAGATTGGTGGGCACGCGCCGCAGCCGCCCGCCGTGCAGGCGCAGCCGCATCTCCGGCGCCAAAGCGGCCTGGTGCTGAGCCATCCGGTCGCCCCAGAAGCCGTTGATCGCGCCGAGTACGAACCGGCCGCGCCGCTCGTCGTGCGCCGATTCGGCGGCCGGGTCGCGCACCGCCGCGGCGACGAAGCCGGCCACTGGCGGCAGGTAACGCACGCCGAGCCGGGTCGAGCCGTAGGCGAGCGCAGCGATGCCGTCGTGCATGTACCGGATCGGCACGACCTGCCTGCCGGCTAGCCCGAACAGCCGTGCCGCGACCGCCCGGTGCACGCCTTGGGCCACCTCGGCGACCTCGTCGAGGGCTGTCGCGGTGAGCGAGCCGGCGTCGCGAAGCTCGTCCGATCGCATGGCGTGATGGTGCACAGTCGTGCACTCAGTTTGCAAGCCTCCAGGGGGCGTGTCGCGGCCGCCGTTCCACCGTTTCACCGCGGTGGCAAGCTGGGCGGCGGCAACGCTAACGGAGGACGACATGACATTGCCCGCAGGAACTCCGACGCAGCAGTTCATCGCCGGTGAGTGGCGCGACGGTTCGAAGGGCAGCTTCGACGTGCTGAACCCGGCCACGGGGGAGCCGATCTGCCAGGTGCCGCGCGCCGGAGCCGATGACGTGGCAGCCGCGGTTGACGCCGCTGCGACAGCGCTGCCCAGCTGGTCCTCCACCGCCCCACGCGAGCGCGCCGAGGTGCTGCGCCGGACCTTCGAGCTGATGATCGAGCGCAAGGAAGAACTCGCGTACCTGATGTCGCTCGAGATGGGCAAGTCGCTCACCGACGCGCGTGGCGAGGCGACCTACGCGGCCGAGTTCTTCCGCTGGTTCTCCGAGGAGGCCGTGCGCGTCGGCGGCGAGCTGCGCACGGCGCCGTCCGGAGCGAATCGGATCCTCACCTTCCGCAGGCCGGTCGGCGTGTCGCTGCTGTTGACGCCGTGGAACTTCCCGGCCGCGATGGCCACGCGCAAGATCGGTCCGGCACTTGCGGCCGGGTGCACAGTTGTTATCAAGCCGGCGCACGAGACGCCACTGACCGCTCTCATGCTGGCAAAGCTGCTGGACGAGGCGGGTGCTCCGGCCGGTGTGGTCAACGTCCTCACCACCGATCACGCCGCAGAGCTCGTCGGCGTCGCGCTCGACGACGCGCGGGTCCGCAAGCTCTCCTTCACCGGCTCCACCGAGGTGGGCCGAATCCTGCTCAAGCAGGCCGCCGACCGCATCGTCAACGTGTCGATGGAACTCGGCGGCAACGATCCGTTCATCGTGCTCGACGACGCCGACCTCGACGCCGCCGTCGAGGGCGCCATGCTGGCGAAGATGCGCAACGGCGGGCAGGCGTGCACTGCGGCGAACCGATTCCTCGTGCAGGAGGCGGTCGCCGACGAGTTCGGCAAGCGGCTTGCCGAGCGGATGGCTGCGCTGCGCATGGGCCCGGGCACCGACGAGCACACGCAGCTCGGCCCGATGGTGAGCGAGAAGGCCGTCGAGGGCATCGCCGAGAAGGTCGACCGCACGGTAGAGGCAGGCGCGCGTGCGGTCATCGGCGGCAAGCGAGCCGACGGGGCCGGGTTCTTCTACCCGGCAACCGTGCTCACCGACGTCCCGCGCGAATCCGCCGTTGCGGTCGAGGAGGTGTTCGGCCCGGTGGCTCCGATCATTGCGGTACGCGACGAGGACGACGCGTTGGCAGTGGCCAACTCCTCGGAGATGGGGTTGACCGGTTACGTCTTCACCGGTGACTTGGCACGCGGCCTGCGGGTGTGCGAGCGGCTCGAGGTGGGCATGGTCGGGCTCAACCGCGGCCTCGTCTCCGACCCCGCAGCGCCCTTCGGCGGCCTCAAGCAGTCCGGCATCGGTCGGGAGGGTGGTTTCGAGGGCATCGAGGAGTATCTCGAGACGACCTACGTCGCCACCAGCTGGTAATCGCTGGGGTACGGGCGCTCAGCTCGTCAGGGCAGCGGAGAGCTGGCGGGCGCCTGCGGTCAGCGTGGGGCCGAACCGAGCGCCGGGGGAGCGTCCGAGCCGCTCGATCGGTCCGGAGATCGAGATGGCGGCGATCAACTCGCCGTTGGTGGTCAGCAGCGGCGCGGACACCGACGCCACGCCGGCCTCGCGCTGGCCGACCGTCTGCGCCCAGCCGCGCCGGCGCACCTCGGCGAGCGTGCGCTCGGTGAACTGCGCACGGGCCAGGATCTCGGCCACGGACTCCGGCTCGGACCATGCGCAGATCACCTGAGCACCCGATCCGGCTGTCAGCGGCAGCCGACTGCCGACCGGCACGGTGGTACGCAGGCCTTGGGCTCGTTCCGCGGAGGCGATGCAGACCCGTTCCGCGCCATCGCGGCGGTAGAGCTGGGCGCTTTCACCGCACTCGTCGCGCACCCAGGCGAGCACCGGACCCGCAGCGGTAACCAGCGGATCGGGCAACGCGTTGGACAGTTCGCCGATGCGTGAGCCGAGGATGAAGCGCCCATCCCCGTCGCGCGCGAGCATTCGGTGCACCTCAAGCGCGACCGCAAGCCGGTGAGCAGTAGCGCGCGGCAGCCCGGTGGTGTCGACGAGGTCGGCCAGGGTCTGCGGCGCGGTGGCGACAGACGACAAGATCGCGACGCTCTTGTCGACCACACCGATACCGCTCTGCGGTCGCGCGCTGCTAGGCTGTCCCATAAAGCGATACTAGATTCTCAGATAATGGGAAACAACCCTGACGACAACAGGAGGGCCGGCTCATGGGCAGGACACTCGCCGAGAAGCTGTGGGACAGCCACGTCGTCCGATCGGCGGAGGGCGAGCCCGACCTGCTGTTCATCGACATGCACCTCGTGCATGAGGTCACGAGCCCGCAAGCCTTCGACGGGCTCCGCCTCGCCGGTCGCCCAGTCCACCGGCCGGATCTCACGCTCGCGACCGAGGACCACAACACGCCGACCGACTACACGCTGCCCCTGCTCGGCACCGAGTCGATCAAGGACGACGTCAGCCGCACCCAGATCGAGACGCTGCGCCGCAACTGCGACGAGTTCGGCGTCCGCAGCTATCCGATGGGCAACGACAACCAAGGCATCGTGCACGTGATCGGCCCGCAGCTCGGCATCACCCAGCCCGGCATGACGATCGTGTGCGGCGACTCGCACACTTCGACGCACGGCGCGTTCGGCGCACTGGCGTTCGGCATCGGTACCAGCCAGGTCGAACACGTGCTCGCCACGCAGACGCTGCCGATGGACCGTCCTAAGACGATGGCGGTCACCGTCAACGGCGAGTTGCCCGACGGCGTCACCCCGAAGGACGTCATCCTTGCCGTGATCGCGAAGACCGGCACCGGCGGCGGTCAGGGATACATGGTCGAGTACCGCGGCAGCGTGTTCGAGAGCATGTCGATGGAAGGCCGCATGACGGTGTGCAACATGAGCATCGAGTGGGGCGCGCGGGCCGGCATGATCGCGCCCGACCAGACCACCTTCGACTACCTCATGGGACGTCAGCACGCGCCGAAGGGCGCCGAATGGGACGCGGCGGTCGACTATTGGACGACCCTGCGCACGGACCCCGACGCCGAGTTCGACGCCGAGGTGGTGCTCGATGCGGCGTCACTGAGCCCGTTCGTCACGTGGGGCACCAACCCCGGGCAGGGCGCGCCGCTCTCGGCGGCGGTGCCGGATCCCGCGAGCTACGGCGACGACGGCGAGCGCACGTCCGCGCAGAAGGCACTGTCGTACATGGCGCTGACGCCCGGGACGCCGCTGCGTGACATCAAGGTCGACACGGTGTTCATCGGCTCGTGCACCAACGGCCGGATCGAAGACCTCCGCGCGGCTGCGCAGATCCTCCAGGGCCGCAAGGTCGCCGACGATGTTCGCGTGCTCGTCGTGCCGGGCTCGATGGGTGTGCGCCAGCAGGCCGAACGCGAGGGTCTGGACGCGATCTTCACCGGCGCCGGTGCTGAGTGGCGACAGGCCGGCTGCTCGATGTGCCTGGGCATGAACCCCGACCAGTTGGCGCCGGGTGAGCGCAGCGCGTCGACGTCCAACCGGAACTTCGAAGGGCGGCAGGGTAAGGGCGGGCGCACCCACCTCGTGTCTCCGCTCGTCGCCGCGGCGACCGCCGTCCGTGGCACGCTCTCCAGCCCGGCCGATCTGTAAGGAGACCGACAGATGGACAAGTTCACGGTGCACACCGGCACGGCGGTGCCGCTGCGACGCAGCAATGTCGACACCGACCAGATCATCCCGGCGGTCTACCTCAAGCGGGTCACCCGCACCGGGTTCGAGGACGGCCTGTTCAGTGCTTGGCGGACCAACGAGCCGGAGTTCGTGTTGAACCGGCCGGAGTACGCCGGTGCGACCATCCTCGTCGCCGGTCCGGACTTCGGCACGGGGAGCTCGCGTGAGCACGCCGTGTGGGCGTTGCTCGACTACGGCTTCAAGGTCGTGATCTCTCCTCGCTTCGGTGACATCTTCCGCGGCAACTCGCTGAAGGCCGGCCTGCTCACCGTCCAGCTTGCGGAGAAGGTCGTGCAGCGGTTGTGGGACGACGTCGAGCAGACGCCCGACCTGCAGGTGACCGTCGACCTCGTCGAGCGAGTCGTGCGCTGGCAAGGCGAGACGCACGACTTCGACCTCGACGACTACACGCGTTGGCGGTTGCTGGAGGGACTGGACGACATCGCGTTGACGTTGCGTCACACGGACGCCATCGACGAGTACGAGCGCAGTCGCAAGCCATGGCTGCCCGCCGTCGCGGGCTGAGACTCCTCCACGAATCTCTTGCCAGATAGGCGCTGCGCGTTGTTGGCGCCGTCGTGCGGCACTAGCGTGTCGAGACGAAGCGACCAATGAGGTCATGACGACGCAGTGGGAGGACAGGTGCCAAACAAGGCTCAGTTCGTTGAGATGCTCGCCGAGCGTCTCGACGGCGACAGGAAGCGGGCCGCCGCCGCGCTGGACGCGGTGATCGATAGCGTCTACGCGGCCATCGCACGCGGCGAGAAAGTCGCGATCACCGGCTTCGGCGTCTTCGAGCGCCGCGAGCGTGCGGCGCGCACAGCGCGCAACCCTGCGACCGGCGCGCCGGTCGACGTCGCCGCCTCGCGCGTGCCAGCCTTCCGTCCCGGCGCTGAGTTCAAGGCGATCGCGAGCGGCGCGAAGGAGTTCACCCAGACCCGGGCGGCGCGTGCACAGGCGGCAGTCAGCAAGGCTGCCGATGTCGTTCGCGACGCGCAGGATCGCGCAGGCGCTGCCGTCAAGGAGGCGGCCGACGCAGTCCGTGAGGCGCCGGGCAGGGCGGCCGCCGTGGTGAAGAAGTCGGGCGGGCGCAAGCGCGCGGGCAAGCAGGCCGCGGCGTCCGCTGCGCCGGCGAAGAAGGCCGCCAAGAAGTCGGCCGCGAAGAAGTCCGCGCCGGCGAAGAAGGCGGCGGCCAAGAAGGCGACGGCGAAGAAGGCGACGGCGAAGAAGGCCGCGACCAAGAAAGCCGTTACGAAGAAAGCCGCTACCAAGAAAGCGACCAAGAAGGCCACGAAGAAGTCTGCGACCAAGAAGGCCACGAAGAAGTCGGCAGCCAAGAAGAAGTGATCAACCGCCGTGCGGCGCCG
>DATFTS010000186.1:0-5021 GCA_035261645.1 Jatrophihabitans sp.
TCACCGGCTCGGTGTTCGCGACTACCTTCACCCGGGCGTGGCCGTAACCTCGTACGACTTCCTGCACCAGTGCGTCCAGCTGCACCGGCTCGCGGTGTGTCAACTCGCCGGACTCGTCCAGCCGGGCGAGGGTCAGCAGGTCAGCAACCAACTTGTCCAACCGGCCGACGTCCACCAGCACGTCGTCGAGGAGGGTCGACCAGTCAGCCGACGGTCCGAGCCGCTGCGCGACCTCCAACTGCACCCGCAACGATGCGAGCGGCGATCGCAACTCGTGCGCGGCGTCGCCGACGAAGGTGCGCTGCCTGCTGGTTGCTGAGTCGATGCGGTCGAGCATGGCGTTGAGCGTGACGGCCAGGCGCTGGACCTCGTCCTGCGAGCTCGGCACCGGCAGCCGTTGCTTGGCCAGTTCTGCAGCGGTGATGTCCTCGGCCCCGTGACGAAGCGCCTCCACTGGCCGCAGCGTCAGCGACACGACGCCGTACGTGGCGAGTGCCATCAACAGCACCGCGATCGGGCTGCCGATCAACGCCGCCCTGGTGAGGATGCGCAGGCTGTCGTCCACCCGGCTCACGTCGGTGTAGACGAGCACCGTGCGGCCGTCGATGGCACGCCCAACCACGCGCAAGGGCGCATCCGAGATCGGGCTGGTGATCGTGATGTGCGAGCCGTGCCGGATCGCAACCAGCTGGCCGGGTGTCACCATCGAGACCCGCCGGTCGGTGCCCGGAGACGCCGCGATCACCTGGTCGTGACCGTCGACTACCTGGACCGCGGTGATGCCGCCACTCGTGGGCGGCAGTGTCGTGGGCTCCTTGCCGCTGCGGAACAGCCGGGCGATGTCGTTGGCGTTCTTGCTCGCGGACTGGTCGAGCACTCTGGTCAGCGCGGCGCGTTGCACGGTGATCAGCAGTACCGCGCCGGTGATTACCGCAGCGGAGAACAGGGCCGTCGCGAGCAACGTCAGGCGGGCGCGCAGCGACTGACGCGCCCACCACTGGTGGGGCAGCCGGGCAACCCGGCGCAGCAGGCGCGCGAGGCGGCGCCGAGTGGCCGCCTCGGTCACCTGATCAATCCTCGGGTGTCAGGCGGTAGCCGGCGCCACGCACCGTCTGCAGGGTCTGCCGGCCGAACGGGGCGTCGATCTTGCGGCGCAGGTAGCCGACGTACACCTCGACGACGTTCGCGTCGCCGTCGTAGTTGGCGTCCCAGACGTGGTGCAGGATGTCTGCTTTGCTCACCGCATCGCCGGCCCGGCGCATGAGGAACTCGAGCAGCGAGAATTCGCGCGGCGTGAGTTCCACGTTCGTTTCGCCGCGGCGCACGGTGTGCGCGGCGGGATCCAGCACCAGGTCGTCGACGGTCAGCGCCGCCGGCCGGGGCTGCACGCCGCGGCGGAGCAGCGCTCGGATGCGGGCGAGCAGCACGACGAAGGAGAACGGTTTGGTGAGGTAGTCGTCGGCACCGAGATCCAGCGCGTCCGCCTCGTCGTACTCGCCGTCCTTGGCGGTGAGCATGAGGATGGGCACCCAGTTCTCGTCTGCCCGCAGGCGTTCGATGATCCGGTAACCGGACAGCTCCGGCAGCATGATGTCCAGAATGACCGCGTCGTACGCGGACTCCTGCGCCAGATGCAGCCCGTCCGGGCCCGAGTGAGCGAGATCGACGGTGAATCCCTCGGCACTCAGTCCGCGCTGCAGCGCAGACGCCAACCGGACCTCGTCCTCGACGATGAGCAGTCGCATCGCCGCCTCCTTGTCCTCGTCCTCTGAGACCGTCCGAAGATCCGATGGGAACGGGACGGCTGCCGGTGTCAGACTGCCAGTGTGAACCCGGGCTAGGGCTCAAATGGCTCAGCCCCATCACAGTGGGAGACTCGCATTCTCGGTTCAGTGAACGCCCCTGCGATAGTGCAACGCCACCCGGCGCTGCGCTGGCTGGCTCCGGCCGGGGTGTTGTGCGTCGCCGGTCTAGTCGTTGCTGGGGTCTTCAACGCGACCGCGTCGCCGGAGTCCTTGCCGCGGACCACGCCGACCGCACTCATCGCTGCGCTGCGGACCTCCGATGTCCAGGGATTCTCCGGCACGATGGTCAGCCACCTGTCACTCGGCCTGCCGGAACTTCCGGCCTTGCCCGCAGGCGACGAGGAGACTTCCTTCGCGGCACTGCTCTCCGGCTCGCACACCATGCAGGTCTGGTACGGCGGCCCGACCAAGCAGCGCATCGCATTGCTGGGGGCGACCGACGAGACCGATCTGTTCCGCAACGGCCAGGACGTCTGGCAGTGGAGCAGCGTCGACGGGATCGCCCGTCACCTCGTCTTGCCGAAGGACCGGCACCGCGAGCTCGGCGAGGTCATGCCCTCGACGCCGGCCGGGATCACTCCGCTGACGCTGGCGCGCAACATGCTCGCCGCCATGGATCCGTCCACACAGGTGCGGGTGGAGCGCGGCGAGGTGGTCGCTGACCGTTCCGCGTACGACTTGGTGCTCACCCCGCGCACCAACCAGACCAAGGTCGGTTCGGTGCACATCTCAGTCGACGGGGCGACGAAGATGCCGCTCGGCGTCTCGGTGTTCCCGCGCGGCTCGACGAGCGCAGCGATCGACGTGGAGTTCACGAGCATTCGCTTTGCCGCGCAGCCCGACCGCAACTTCGCGTTCTCGCCTCCTCCGAATGCGCGGGTGGTGCAGGAGACACGAACGCACGACAACAGCGCACCCGGCCACCCGGCGGCGCGCACGGCGGCTCCGGCGACGACCGGCTCCGGCTGGGCGATCATCGTCCGGGTCGCGCTGGGCAAGGTGGCGGTGACCAAGGCGCGGGTCGGGCGGTTCCTCAAGATGATGACTCCTGTCTCCGGCGCTTGGGGCAAGGGTCACGTCCTCGACGCCACCCTCATGAGCCTGCTCGTCACCGACAACGGACGGATCTTCGTCGGCGCGGTTCCTCCTGCTTCCCTCTACGCAGCGGCTGGCGCAAAGTAGTCGAGTGCCCGCCGCGATTGCGTCCGAAGGACTGACGAAGCGGTTCGGGCAGGTCAACGCCGTCGATGGCATCGACCTCGACGTGCCGGCCGGCAGCGTTTACGGATTCCTCGGCCCCAACGGCTCCGGAAAGACGACGACGATCCGGGTGTTGTTGGGGCTTGTCTTCCCGACCGCGGGCAGCCACTCGCTGCTCGGGACGACGACCCCCAAGGCGCTGGGGCGGGTGGGCGCGCTCGTCGAGGGCCCGGCGTTCCACCCGTATTTGTCCGGCGCGGCGAACCTCGCCCGGCTGGACGCCGCGAATCGGGCCGCCGATTCGCGCACTGCCAAGCGGCGAATCGCCGCATCCCTGGAACGGGTGGGTCTGACCGCCGCTGCGGCCAAGCGCTATCGGCACTACTCGCTTGGCATGCGGCAGCGGCTCGGCATCGCCGCTGCGCTGCTGCAGCCACGCGAGTTGCTGGTGCTCGATGAACCGACGAACGGTTTGGACCCGCAGGGGACGCGCGAGGTGCGCGGCCTGATCGCCGAACTCGCGGGCGACGGCGTGACGGTGTTCCTGTCTTCGCACCTGCTCAGTGAGGTGGAGCAGCTGTGCAGCCACGTCGGCGTGATGAGCGTCGGCCGGCTGGTGTGGCAGGGCCGGCTCGCCGACCTGCGTGCGCAGCGGGAACCGTCCATCGTCGTCGAGACCGCCACCCCGCAGAAGGCGGCCGACGTACTGAACGCGTCCGGCCTGCACGACGTGAGCGTTTCGGACGGGCATGTGCGAGCGAGGCTGGGCGAGGCCGAGCCCGAGCGGATCGTCGCGGCCTTGGTGTACGGCGGCGTGGGCGTCCGCGCGTTCGGGGTGGAGCAGCCGAGCCTCGAGGAGCAGTTCGTCGGACTCACCGGCGAGGGCTTCGATGTCAGTGGCTAGGTTCTTGCGCTCGGAGCTGTCGATGGTGTTCCGGCGCCGGCGCAATCTCGCACTGCTCGTGATCCTTGCGCTGGTGCCAGTGCTCATCGCGACTGCGGTGAAGTTCAACGGGCACCCGGGTCGCGGCGGGACGATCCTCGGCGGCATCACCGACAACGGGCTGTTCGCCGCGTTGGCCGGCTTCCTGGTCGTCGGTCCGGTGTTCCTGCCCCTCGTCGTGGCCGTGGTGGCCGGCGACTCCGTGGCGGGCGAGGCGAACACCGGGACGCTGCGCTACCTGCTCGTCATCCCCGTCGGCCGCACCAGGCTGCTGGGTGTGAAGCTCGCGGCCACCGCGGTGTGGTGCGTGGCCTGCGTCGCGGCCGTGGCGTTGACCGGCATTCTGGCTGGGCTCGCGCTGTTCCCGTCCGGCGAACTGACACTGCTGTCCGGACGGGTCATCTCCTACGCGGACGGACTCGGCCGGCTCGTCCTTGTGCTGCTGTACGTGGCCGCGATGGTGTTGTCGGTCGCCGCGATCGGGATGTTCGTCTCGACGATGACCGAGGTGCCCAACGCCGCCATCGCTGCAACGCTGACGCTGACGATCGTCAGCGAGGTCGCGGACGCGGTGCCGCAGTTGTCGGCCATTCACGGCTGGCTGCCCAGCCACTACTGGCTGCAGTGGTTCGACCTGCTGCGCGATCCGATTATCACCACCAACATCACGACCGGCCTGCTGGTGACGCTCGGCTACGTCGCCTTCTTCTCGTCCATGGCATGGGCCAGGTTCAGCAACAAGGACGTCACTAGCTGAGCGTTTCCGCGATCTTGTTGCGCGCTGCGGTTCCGCGATCTTGTTGCGCGCCGACAGTGCCGCGATCTTGTTGCGTGGGATGGGTTGTCGGGCTTGGGCGGCAACAAGATCCGGGATGGCGGCGGACCCTACGCGCGATCTTGTTGCGCGCTGCGCGTCCCGACAACTGTCGCGCAACGAGATCCGAGACGGTGCCAGACGCCGCAAAAGTTACTGGAGGTATCCCTCTACCTCGTTTGTCGGACGGGTCTTGGCTTCGTCCGGGTTCTCGCCGAACTCTTCGCGGGCACGGCGCTGCCGCAGCAGGTCCCAGCAC
>DATFTS010000187.1:0-4341 GCA_035261645.1 Jatrophihabitans sp.
GAAGGAGCTGATCTTCACCGGACGTGTCGTCGGCGCCGACGAGGCGCGCGAGCTGGGCCTGCTGCACGACGTGGTGGGTGCCGACCAAGCTGAGCAGGCGGCTCTCGAGTTGGCGCGCCAGATCGCCGCGCAGTCGCCGGCCGGGGTTCGCGAGCTCAAGCAGATGTTCCGCGACCTCGACCGCAGCGCCGAGCGGGTGGCGTACGAGAACGAGCGGCTGCTGTGGTTCCAGCAGCACGGCGCCGGCCTGCCGCGTCCGACCGGGTAAGAACGTCCGCTCTTCCCCTCCGCTATGGCCCACTGGATGCCGCGAAAAGTGACCACAACGGAGGGGAAGAGGGCGAGTTAGCGCATCACTGGCCGTCGTTGGTGTGGCTGCGCGGTGCCTCGTCGAAGACCGCTTGCTCGAGCGAAGCCTGTTCCGAACGCGTGGCTTCGGCCTCGACGATCACCTTCACCGCGTCGTCGACGTCATCGGTCACATGCAGCAGGTCGAGGTCCGGCGCGTTGATCTTCCCCGCGGCCGCCACCGTGTCGCGCATCCAGTCGAGCAACCCGCCCCAGTACTGCGAGCCGAACAGGATCACGGGGAAGCGCGTCACCTTGTGCGTTTGCACGAGGGTGAGCGCCTCGAACATCTCATCGAGCGTCCCGAAGCCTCCCGGCATGATCACGAACGCCTGCGCGTACTTGACGAACATCGTCTTGCGCGCGAAGAAGTAGCGGAAGTTGATGCCGAGGTCGACCCATTCGTTGAGCTCCTGCTCGA
The DNA here is from genome assembly GCA_035261645.1 of Jatrophihabitans sp. Taxonomy (GTDB): domain Bacteria; phylum Actinomycetota; class Actinomycetes; order Mycobacteriales; family Jatrophihabitantaceae; genus Jatrophihabitans. The sequence goes on from DATFTS010000187.1 coordinate 770, forward strand.
ACGGCAACTCGATCCCAAGACCCACCGAGATCCCACCGGCCTCGGACGCGCCGCGGTTGATCGCCTCCATCATCCCGGGGCCGCCGCCGGTGATCACCGCAAAGCCGGCTCGAGCAAGGGCTGCGCCGAGCTCGACGCCAGTGGCGTACTCCGGGTGGTCGACCGGCGTGCGCGCCGAGCCGAACACCGACACGGCCGCCGGCAGCTCGGCGAGCAGCCCGAAGCCCTCGACGAACTCGCTCTGAATGCGCAGCACCCGCCACGGGTCGGTGTGCACCCAATCGGACGGGCCGCGCGAGTCAAGCAGCCGTTGATCCGTCGTGCCCGCCTCCACCTGGCCGCGGCGCATCACGACCGGACCGCGGTGGTGCTCTCGACGTCGGTGGTCAGTCACTCCTTGGACGTTAGCGCCTGCTGTTCCGGTCGTGGCATGGAGTGATCCGGGCGAACCACCGCCTGCCTATCCCAGGAACCGGGTCAGTACGGCTTCTGCGGCCCGCACCTGTTCGGCCGAGACGTGCTCGTCGGGCTTGTGCGCCAGGTTCGGGTCCCCTGGGCCGAAGTTGAGCGCGGGCACGCCGAGGGGTCCGATCCGGGCGACGTCGGTCCAGCCGAGCTTGGCCCGCGGCTCGCCACCGACGGCCGCGACGAACGCGGCTGCGATGGGAGTGTCCAGGCCCGGACGGGCGCCGGGCGCGCTGTCTGTCAGCTCCACCTCATAGCCGGCGAAGACGTCGCGTACGTGCGCCAGCGCCGCGTCCTCGTCGCGGTCGGGGGCGAAACGGAAGTTGACCGTGATCGTGCACTCGTCCGGGATCACGTTGCCGGCGACGCCGCCGGAGATCGCGACCGCGTTGAGGCCCTCTCGATAGGTCAACCCGTCGACGTCCACCACTCGGGCCTGGTAATCGGCCAACTGCGCGAGCACTGGCGCGGCAGCGTGGATCGCGTTCGAACCGAGCCATGATCGGGCGCTATGCGCGCGTCGGCCGGTCGTGCGGACCGCCACGCGCATGGTGCCCTGGCAGCCGCCCTCGACGACACCGTCCGTCGGTTCGAGCAAGATCGCGAGGTCGCCCGCGAGCAGGTCCGGGTCGGTTCGGCTCAGCCGGCCCAGGCCGTTACGGGACGCCTCGATCTCCTCGCAGTCGTAGAAGACCCAGGTCAGGTCGAAGCGCGGTTCGAGCTCGCCCGCGTCCACCAAGTGCGCCAGGCGCAGCATGACGGCGACGCCGGACTTCATGTCCGTGCTGCCGCAGCCGTACAGCACGTCTCCGTCCCACCGAGACGGCACGTTGTCAGCGATGGGGACGGTGTCGAGATGGCCGGCCAGCACCACCCGCCGGTCGCGGCCGCCGTCGGTGCGCGCCAGCACGACGTTGCCCTGCCGCTGCACCTGCAGACTGTCACCGAGGGCCTTCTCGACGAGGTCGGCCAGTCGCTGTTCGTCGCCGGAAACCGACTCGATATCGACCAGCGCGGCGGTGAGCGTAGCGGCGTCCACGGAGAGATCGAGCACAAGAGCACGCTACGCGGTCGACCTGCGCGTGGCCCTGGCCACGGCGGATACCTGGCCTTGCTGTCTAGGCTGTGCCCGTGGAGGAACGGAAGGCGTGGGGTTATGGCCTCACCACGACGGTCGCTTCCGGGGCGGCGAGCGGACGCGTGCTCGACACCTGGTTCCCCGAGCCGGCGTTGGGGCGACAGCCGAGCGAAGCAGCGGCCCCGCACGAGCTCGCGTCCATGACAGGAATGCAGGAGCACGCCGCAGATCGCGGTGTCCGGCTCGACGTGAGCGTGTGCGAGATCGACCTGGACACCCCGCCTGCGGACGCCGTCGACGCCTACCTCCGCCTGCACCTGCTGTCGCACCGGCTGGTGCAGCCCAACGCGGTGAACCTCGACGGCATCTTCGGAGTGCTGCCCAACGTCGTCTGGACGAGCCTCGGGCCGTGCGCGGTTGACGATTTCGAGCGGATCCGGCTCGGACTGCGCCGCAAGGGACCCGTCCAGGTCTTCGGCATCGACAAGTTCCCGCGCATGACTGACTACGTCGTACCCGATGGTGTGCGCATCGCCGACGCCGACCGGGTGCGGCTCGGTGCACACCTGGCGCCCGGCACGACAGTGATGCACGAAGGCTTCGTCAACTACAACGCCGGCACGCTCGGCGCGTCCATGGTCGAGGGACGGATCTCGGCCGGCGTCGTCGTGGGAGACGGTTCTGACGTCGGCGGCGGCGCGTCGATCATGGGGACGCTTTCCGGCGGCGGCAAGGAGCGCATCGTCGTAGGCCGGCGCTGCCTGATCGGGGCCAACGCCGGCATCGGTATCTCGCTCGGTGACGACTGCATCGTCGAGGCGGGCACGTACATCACGGCAGGTTCGAAGCTGACGCTGCCGGACGGACGGGTCGTGAAGGCCTCGACGCTCTCCGGCGAGCCGGGCTGGATGTTCTGGCGCAACAGCCTCACCGGCGCGCTCGAGGCCCGTCCGCGCACGGGTTCGGGCGTCACGTTGAACGACCAGCTACACGCCAACGCGTAATGGCCTCTCGCAAGACCAACACGCTGATCACGATCGCTGCCGTGCTGGCGATCGCGGTCGCGGGCGCGTTCGGCCTGCGCGCGCTGTGGAACACCGCGAAGTCGAACCTGTCCGCGGACGTGTGCAGCGTGGGGCCGTACGACCTGGATCCCACCCAAGCCGTGGTTGCCGCGACGATGGTGGGCGCGGTGACGAAGTACCGCATTCATCTGCCCGAGCGTGCGGCGGTTCTCGTCCTGGCCGCGGCGCTGCAGGAGAGCAAGCTGACCAACCTCGCGCCGGGAGACGGCGATCGGGACTCCGTCGGCGTGCTGCAACAGCGGCCGTCGCAGGGCTGGGGTGGCGGCAGTGCCGCCCGCCTGACTGACGTAGGCGAAGCGACGACGGAGTTCCTCGACGCGCTGATGAAGATTCCGCACTGGCGGACGATGCCACTGGCGGATGCGATACAGGCCGTGCAGATCTCCGCCGACGGCAGCGCATACGCGCAGCACGAGCAAGAGGCACAGGCGCTCGCTGACGCGCTGCAAGGCGTGCGGCCGGCCGGGATCACCTGCAGCTTCCAGAAGCCGACGAAGGTCGCGACGTCGTCGGTCGTCGCGCAGCAGGCGTCGACCGAGCTCGGCATCAGCACGCCGCGGGCAACGTCTGCGCACGTGGTGCGGGCGGCGGGCGCCCGCTGGCAGACCGCGGCTTGGTTCGTTGCCAACGCCGACCGGCTCGGCATCGAGCGGGTCGCCTACCAGGGCAAGGTGTGGACGCGCACCGACGGCTGGAAGCCCGCGCCGGCCGCTAGCGGCGCCGCCGTCGTCGCGACGCTCTACAACCTCAAGCAGTAGCCGCTATTGTTGCGTCCTCGCTGATCTTGTTGCGCCCTCGCTGATCATGTTGCGTACTCGCTGATCTTGTTGCGCCCTCGCTGATCTTGTTGCGTCCTCGCTGATCTTGTTGCGCTACGTGGGTCAGAACAGTTCTTGCGCAACAAGATCCTGGACGGGCAGCGATCTTGTTGCGCGACACGCGGG
>DATFTS010000188.1:0-18425 GCA_035261645.1 Jatrophihabitans sp.
GGGTAATGAGCCGCAACCGACCGTACGTGGCCGTCAGCAGCTCGTGCAGGTCGGTGGCGCTGTCGGGTGGAAGGTCGATCGGACAGTCCAACACGAGCACGACCGGCTCGCGGCGGGCAGCCAGCCCTGCGGTCAGCGCACTGAGAAAGTCGTCGGCCGAGCCTGCGCTCGGTTGGGGAAGCGTGCCGCGGTCGAACACGCCGTTTCGGTGCAGGGCTTCGGCGAGCAGCGTCCAGAGCTGCGCTGCGTCGGCGTCTTCGCCCAGCGTGATCCACACGATCGGTCCCGGCACGTGACCCGAGGCGACCCAGGTCGCGACCGCCACGGTCTTTCCGGTGCCGGCCGGCGCGCTGACGAGTGTCAGTGGGCCGCGCGCACCGCGATCGATGAGCTCCACCAACCGTCCGCGCTCGACGACCGTGGACGGGAGGTTGGGAACCTCAACCCGCGACCGGGTCAGTTCGTCAATGGGTGGCCCGAGCCGGAACGCGCCGACGTCTTCCTGCCCCTGACCCATGATCCTCCTCTCGTCTGGTCATGGTTCATCGATTGGAGATGCGTCATCATGCCGGGTTCGGGGGTGGGTCGTCCCCACCCTGGCGCGGGTGGGGCACGTGTCATCCGGCTCGGATGACGCGGCCGAGCCCGGCCGGCGGCGACACTCTCCAAACCCGGATCCCGTGTGTCGTCTCAAGCGGAGGAGGCCGCTGATGTCTCTCCCGACCGCCGGCGCGGACCCTGTGGATCGCGAGCGGGGCCGCCTGAAGGAGGCCGACGAGCATGGCGTGCCCTGGCGGCGCTGGGGGCCGTATGTCGCAGCTCGTGCGTGGGGGACGGTCCGCGAGGATTACAGCCCGGACAGCGACTCGTGGAACTCGTTTCCGCACGACCACGCGCGGTCGCGGGCCTACCGCTGGGGCGAGGACGGGCTGGCGGCCGTCTGCGATGACCAGCAACGATTGTGCCTCGGCCTCGCGCTGTGGAACGGCAACGACCCGATCCTGAAGGAGCGGCTGTTCGGCCTCGGCGGGCCGGAGGGCAATCACGGCGAGGACGCCAAGGAGTACTGGTGGTACCTCGACGCGACCCCAACCCACTCGTGGTTGCGCTGGCGTTACCACTACCCGCAGCTGGCCTTCCCGTACGAGCAGCTCGTCGCCGAGAACGCACGCCGGGGGAAGACCGAGCCGGAGTTCGAGTTGCTCGACACCGGAGTGTTCGACCACGGCTACTGGCAGGTGACGGTGGACTATGCGAAGGCCGCGCCGGAGGACGTGCTGATGCGGGTGTCGGTCCGGAACCTGGGGACCGAGCCGGCTGTTCTCCGCGTCCTGCCCACCCTGTGGTTGCGCAACACGTGGGACTGGGAGCCGGGAGCGCTCAAGCCGGAACTGCGGCTCGCCGGTGAGCGGATCATCGCCTCCTCTGCCGAGCTCGGGGATTACTCGTTGGTCTGGTCCGGACGCCCGACCCCGCTGTTCTGCGACAACAGCACGAACGTGTCGCGGTTGTGGGGTGCGCCTGCCACGACGTCGTTTCCGAAGGACGGCGTCAACGACTACGTCGTGCACGGGTCGGCCACGGTCGACCCGGCCGGCCGCGGGACGAAGGCGGCGTTGGATTACCGTCTCGAGATCGCTGCGGGGCAGGTGGGCGAGGTGCGGATCCGGCTGGCCACCGGACCGCGTGACATCGGTGGGCCGTTCGACGCGGTGATGGAGCAGCGGCAAGCTGAGGCCGACGAGTTCTACGCGGCGCTTGCCCCCGTCGACGCCACCGACGAGGAACGGATGATCATGCGGCAGGCGTTCGCCGGGCTGCTGTGGTCGAAGCAGTACTACGAGTACGACGTGCGCCGATGGCTGGCCGGCGACCCGGCGCAGCCGGCGCCTCCATCGCAGCGACAGTACGGCCGCAACAACACCTGGCGGCACGTGCGGGCCCACGACGTCATCGTGATGCCCGACGACTGGGAGTACCCCTGGTTCGCGGCGTGGGATCTGGCCTTCCACGCCGTGGCGCTGGCCCACCTCGACCCGACGCTCGCGAAGGAACAACTCCTGCTGCTCACCAACGAGCGGTACATGCATCCGCGCGGACAGCTTCCCGCGTACGAGTACGACTTCGGTGACGTGAACCCGCCGGTGCATGCGCTCGCCGCGCTGCGGGTGTTCGCCATCGACGGATACCGCGACTACACCTGGCTGACCCGGATCTTCAACAAGCTTCTCGTCAACTTCACGTGGTGGATGAACCGTGTCGACGTCGACGGCAAGGACCTGTTTGCTGGCGGGTTCCTGGGGCTGGACAACATCGCACCGTTCGATCGCGACAAACCACCCGAGCTCGGCGGCCGGTTGATCGAGGTCGACGGCACCGCCTGGGTCGCGCTCTACGAGTTGGGGTTGCTGGCGATGTCGGTCGTCCTGGCGGCCGAGCAGCCGGCCTACGAGGACGTCGCCGTGAAGTTCTTCGAGCACTTCTGGCTGATCGCCCGGGCGATGGACGAGCAGGGGCTGTGGGACGAAACCGACGGCATGTACTACAGCGCGGTCCGGCGGCCGGACGGGAGCGCCTGGCCCATTCGGGCGCACTCGATCGACGGGTTGTTGCCGGTCGCCGCGTTCGCCATTCCGCCCGAGGGGCTGCTCACCGCGCTGCCGGACCTGCAAGCGCACGTGCGCAGCTTCGCCGGCGAGCACAGCGGCAAGCTCGACGCGCTTGCCGACTTCCGAGAGCCCGGCTCGACGGGGCGGCGGTTGATGTCGGTCTTCGGCCGCCAAAGGCTGGAGCGGATCCTGCCGCGGTTGCTGGACGAGGACGAGTTCCTCTCACCGTTCGGATTGCGGGCGGTCTCGCGGTGGCACCGGGACCACCCGCTTGACGTCGAAGGTGCGGGTCGGCTCGACTACGAGCCAGCCGAGTCGACGAGCTATTTGTTCGGCGGTAACTCGAACTGGCGCGGGCCGATCTGGTTCCCGATGAACTACCTCATCGTCGACGCGCTCGCCCGGCTGGACCACTACTTCGGCGACGATTTGCTGGTCGAGATGCCGACCGGCTCCGGCAACAGGGTCCGCCTTCGCGACGTCGCGCGAGAGCTCGGCGACCGGCTTGTGGGGATCTTCAAGGACGACGCCGATGGGCGGCGGCCGGTGTTCGACGGCTACGAGCAGTTCCAACGCGATCCCGAGTGGCACGACCAGCTGCTGTTCTATGAGTACTTCAACGGCGACACCGGCGCCGGCCTCGGCGCATCGCATCAGACGGGCTGGACCGCACTGGTCGCCGACCTCATCGCCAGCCGCCGCCGCGGTGCCTACATCTCCGGCGCCCGGCCCTGATCAATCCTCGGACGGAGCCGATTATGCGAGTGCGGCGCGGAAGACCTCACCCGTTGGGCGCGACGTGGGACGGCCGCGGCGTCAACGTCGCCGTGTTCTCCGACGTCGCCGACACCGTCGAACTGTGTCGGTTCGACGGACCCGATTCGGTCACCGAGTCGGAGCGGCAGGCGCTGCCCGGCGTAACGGCCGGAATCCACCACGGTTACTTCCCCGATCTGCGGCCCGGCGAGCTGTACGCGCTGCGCGTGCACGGGCCCTATGCTCCGGACGCCGGCCACCGCTGCAATCCCGACAAGGTGTTGTTCGACCCGTACGCCAAGGCGGTCGGCCGTGACATCGACTACGACGACACCCTCTACGGCTACCCGGCCGGTGGCGACGACCGCGTGCGCGACCAGCGCGACGATGCCGCGCACGCGCCACTGGCCGCCGTGGTCGACCCGGCATTCACCTGGGGCGCCGACGTGCGTCCGCGCCGCGCGCTCGCCGACACCGTCATCTACGAGCTGCACGTGAAGGGTTTCACGCAGCGGCATCCAGATGTGCCGCGTGCCGTGCGAGGAACGTACGCGGGGCTCGCCGCGCCGGCCGCGATGGAACACCTGCTCAACCTCGGCGTCAACGCAGTGGAGCTCCTGCCCGTGCACTACCGGATCAGCGAGCCGTTCTTGATCGCGGAAGGGCTCAGCAACTACTGGGGATACAACACGCTCGGCTTCTTCGCGCCCGATCCGCGGTTGGCGGCGGCACCGACACCCGACGGCGTGGTGCGCGAGTTCAAGACGATGGTGGCCAGCTTGCATGACGCGGGGATCGCGGTGTTCCTCGATGTGGTCTACAACCACACCGCCGAGGGCAACCACCGGGGGCCGACCCTCTCGTTCCGGGGCATCGACAACGCTGCGTACTACCACCTCGCCGACGACCCGCGTCTGCTGTGGGACGTCACGGGCACCGGCAACTCGCTCAACCTGGGGCACCCGCGGACGCTCCAGCTTGTCACGGACAGCCTGCGGTACTGGGCCGCCGAGATGCATGTGGACGGGTTCCGGTTCGACCTCGCGCCGGAACTGGCGCGGCAATTCCGCGACTACGACAAGCTGTCGCCGTTCTTCGACCTGCTGTTGCAGGACCCCGTGCTCGCCGACGTGCACCTCATCGCTGAACCGTGGGACGTCGGCGCGGGCGGGTACGACGTCGGCAACTTCCCGATCAACTGGTCGGAGTGGAACGGCCGGTATCGCGATACCGTGCGCCGGTTCTGGGCCGGCGCTCCGCAACAACTCGGTGATCTCGCGACGAGGCTGGCCGGGTCGGCCGATCTCTACGGCGACGACGGCCGCAAGCCGTCCGCGAGTATCAACTTCGTCACGGTGCACGACGGGTTCACGCTGGCCGACCTCGTCTCATACGACCAAAAGCACAACGAGGCCAACCAGCAGAACAACACCGACGGCAACAACCAGAACGACAGCTGGAACTGCGGCGCCGAAGGGCCGACCTCGGATCCGGCGATCATCGCCGTGCGCCGGCGGCAGATGCGCAACCTGCTTCTGACGCTGCTGCTGAGTCAGGGTGTGCCGATGCTGCAGGCGGGCGACGAGATGGCGCGTACGCAGTCAGGGAACAACAACGCGTACTGCCACGACAGCGAGTTGACCTGGATCGACTGGGGCATCGACGACGAGCGAAAGGCCCTGTTGGACTGGACGAAGCGGGTTATTGGGCTGCGAGCGGCCGAGCCCGTCTTTCGCCGGCGCGGTTTCTTCCAAGGCCGGCCGCTCGTCGGTGACGTCAAGGACATCTACTGGATCAGCCCTGAGGGCCACGAGATGCAGCCGGACGACTGGCAGTTCGACGTGCAGTCACTCGGCGTGCTGTTCGTCGGCGAGGAGATCGACGAACGCGACGATGCCGGCGAGCGCATCAGCGGCAACTCTTTCCTTCTCTTGCTGAACGGTTCGGAGAATGTGGTCGACTTCGCCATGCCTGCGCGGCTCGCCGCGCTGACCGAGCACGTCGTCTTGGACACGACGACAGACACTCCCGAGGAGAAGGAGATCGGTGAGCGCTACCTGCTGCTGCCGCATTCGAGCGCAGTGCTGCTGGTCACCCGTCGGACGTGAACCCCGACTCAGTCGTCGAGGTCGCCGATCACCCGGAGACTCTCGATCTTGAGGCCGTGCTGGGTGCACCGTTCAGCGAGTTCGACCAGGTCGGTGCCGGTGACCACGAAGCTCACCGACGACATCGGTGGGCATTGCTCGACGTCGGTTACGCCGGCGTGGCGCAGGGAGGTCAGCAGCAGCGGGCCGAGCAGGCCGCTGACACGAATGGCGTAGACCGCCGGGTTGTCCCACGTGGATGCCGACTCCATCGGTCGCCGTCTTTCCGTTCTCAACGCGCACGCGACGCCTCGGGGAGCCGCCGCAGCTCCCGAATGTCGAGGCCGAGGTCCGAGATGCGGACCAACAGTTCCCGTAGGTCGCCCTGCCCGATGCGGCTGGTGATCAGCACGGTCTCCGCTCGACCGGTCACTATTTCAGGTTGACCGGCCACCGACCCGCCAAATCGCAGTATGGCCAGCGCCCGCTGCGGCGGAGTCCCGAGAAGGCGAAGCTCGTAGTGATGCAACGTCACGCTGAGAACACCTCTTGCAGGTTCTTTTCCTGATCATGGCTGAGGTTCGTCTCGACCAAGGTCATCGGGGTGTTGGCGAAGCGCTCGTGGACCTTGTCCATGACCGCGTCGGACGACAGCAGGAACAGCGCCGAGGTGCCGGGCTTGATCTCCGCGCGTACCCGCTTGATGAAATCGTCGTCGATCCCCACGTCGACCAAGCTGCCGGCCAGCGCCCCGATCCCCGCACCGATCGCCGCCCCGAGCAGCGGGACGAAGAAGATCAACCCGAAGAGCATGCCCCAGAACGCGCCGCCGAGCGCTCCGCTGCTTCCAACACTGTGGAGTTGCTTGGTCTTCGGCTTCCTGGCGCCCTCGGGGTAGCTGACGACGGCCGCGTCCTCGATCTTGATCAGGCCCTCCTTCTGGAGTTCGAGCAGCGTGTCCTCGGCTGCTTCGGCTCCCTCCGGGCTGGGGAACTTCCATACGGTCATGGTGGCCATGGTTCCTCCTGACTCGTGCCGGCTGACTGGTGCCGGGCGGACGCCCAACTGATCGCGGCGACGCTAGGCGGGTCCGCCCGCTCGTACCTCGTCCGCCGGGGAGGACTGACCGTTGGCAGTGCGCCGCAGGGTTCATCCGGACCGGATGACGACGCCCGCTGGGGCGCGGCGAATCGTGCGCCCATGTCGGCCACCCGGAAGGCAGAGCCTGACTACCGGATTGTCCGCGGTGATCGGCGCGCATTCCGGCGAACTCTCATGCTGACCGTTGCCCGCGTCATCGGTTTCGGCCTCGCCATGCTGCTCCTGTACGCCTTCGCCCCGTTCGCGGATCCGCTGCGGGGGCGTGTCGTCGTCGGGCTGTGCCTGTGCTTCGCGGTGCTGGTCGTCCTGGTGGTGGTCGAGTTGCGCAGCATCGCCCGGTCGTCGCATCCCGAGGTGAAGGCGGTCGAGGCCGTGGGGATGGTCCTGCCGCTCGCACTGCTGCCGTTCGCCGCGGCGTACTACCTGATGGAGAGAGCGACGCCGGCGGCGTTCCAAGCCCGGCTGACCCGCCTCGACGCGCTGTATTTCACGATGACCACCTTCTCGACGGTCGGATACGGCGACATAGCGCCGAAGTCGGAGTCGGCCCGTGCCCTGGTGACCGGTCAGATCGCCGTCGACCTCATCCTCATCGGTCTCATCGCCAAGGTGATCCTGGGGACTGCGCAGCGACGGCGCGTCATGCTCGGCGACGAGCCGCCGGATCGCTGAGGGCGTCTCAATCCGCTTCCAACGGCGGGCCCGGTAGGTGATCGGGCGTTCTCCGCACCTCCACGACGGTCAGCCCACGGGCGCGCAGCGAGGTCAGCAGCCCGATCAGCGCGGCTTGATCAGCGGTTTGACCGATCAGGATGGTGGTCGCCGAAGCGGTCGCCACGTCGAAGTCCCCGAGCTCGGCGATGGATTCGAGGTCGACCGGCCCGCGTACACGTATCTCGAAGTCAATAACGGTCATGGCGATGACCCGCCTACTACGACAGCAGAAGCCCTCGATGGTCGACCCGCTGGCGCCGATTGCTTTCACCTGACGAGGATGAGGCGAGTCATCCGACACGGGGGATACCCCGACGCGTCCAGCGGACGATCGTGGTCGCCATGGCAAAGGTGGTCGCGCTCGCGGTGATACCGGCGCTCGTCGGCGCGCTCACCGTCGGCTGCTCCTCGTCGGGCAAGCCCGCGGTCTGCTCGTCGCTGGACGACCTGAAGACCTCGGTCAGCCAGGTGACGGACGTGCAGTCTGGCGAGAACGGACTCAGCGCCCTCCAGTCCAACCTGCCGGCGGTGAAAAGTGACCTGAACCAAGTCCTCGACGACGCGAAGTCTCAGTACTCGAACCAAACCGCACAGATCCGCACCGACCTGACATCCCTGCAGTCGGCCGTTGACGTTGCCCAGAACAGCCACTCCGCGACCGACATCAGCGGGGCCGTGACCGCGGCCAAGACACTTGGTGGCAGCGTCAGGCAGCTGGCCGACGCCGCTAAGTCGACCTGCTAGCCAGCGCCTGCTTCCAGCGGAACTCAGGTCGTTGGTCCCTTGCCTGCTTGGGGGTCGGCGATGGACGTTGGTTGTGCGAGCCCAGCGATGGACGCGACAAGCTGCGCCCAGCGCGAGCTGACGGCAGGGGGCAGCCCATGACCAGCATCTCGCGAGGTACGCATGGCGGGGGCGATGAGCCGACGGCCGCCGAGTCGGTGGCCACCGAGCAACCGGAGGCCGAACCGAGCGCGGTTGCCGGCTCGCGCTATGAGATACCGCCGCCACCGGAGCACTTGGTCCTGCGGCCGAACCTTATGGCGCTTCTGGATCGGGGCGCCGAGTACGCGCTGACCCTGGTCAGCGCTCCGGCTGGCACTGGAAAAACGGTGGCCGTTTCCACTTGGGCAAGGGCCCGGCGCACCGCTCGGCCCATCGTCTGGATGATGCTCAGCGGGCTGGACCTGCGGGTCGGGGTGCCCTGGGGTCGCGTCGCCGAGGAACTCGCCCGGTCCGGCGTCGAGTTCGACGCGGCGGCCGAGGGTGAGCCGGTGTCGATCGCCGGTCTGGCCGATGGAATCGCGCGTCACCACACGGCGGTGACGGTGATTTTGGACTGTGCCGTCGATCTCTCCCACATCGACGCCGCCCGGCTCGAGCAGCTCCTCAGCGACTCGATGGGGCGCCTGCGTTTGGTGCTGCTTACCCGGACGGACCCGCTGCTGCCGCTGCACCGTTACCGGCTGCAACAGACCGTCGCGGAGATCCGGATGGCGGATCTCGCATTCACCGCCGAAGAGACGAGGGACCTGTTCGCCCGGCGCGGAGTTCAGCTTTCGGGCGACCAACTTGGGCTGATCGTGTCGCGTAGCCGTGGCTGGGCCGCCGGTCTGGTCCTCACCGCCCTGGCCTTGGCTGCGCCGGCCGACCGCGGCCAGGTGATTCGCCAGTTCCGCGGCAGCTCCGGCTCCGTCGCCGATTACCTGCTCGCGGAGGTCCTCGATGCGCAGTCGCCGCGGATACGGAGTCTGCTGCTGCGCACGAGCGTCGCCGAGATCCTGCGGCCAGGGCTCATCGATGCCCTGGCGGGCGCTGGTGGCGGAGCGGCGCTGGCCGAGCTCATGCGTGGAAATGCCTTTGTCGAACGCGTGCCCGGCCATCCGACCTGGTACCGCTACCACCCGCTGTTCCGGGAACTCCTCCGCGCCGAGCTGTCCTACGAGGACCCCGACGAGGTGCAGCGCCTGCACCTCGTCGCCGCTGACTGGCTGGCCCGCGTTGGTCAGATCGCGGAAGCAGTGCAGACGGCGGTCGACGCCGATCTGTGGTCGGTGGCCGCCGGCTACGTCGTTGAGCAGCTGGCCATCGCGGACCTGCTGACGCCGGCTCCGACGGTGCTGCGCCAGTTGCTCGCACCGATACCGGCCGAGACGGGCGGATCGGCGGTTGCCCTCGTGCGAGCCGCGCTCGCGGTGAGCGATGGGCGGCTCGACGACGCAGCACTCGAGCTGCGCCGCGCCGATCCTCGAGCGGGCACGCCCACGCCGGTCGCGGTGGTCAGCGCGCTGGTCGTCGCGGCTGTCCGCGCTTCATTGACCGACGACGCCGATGACGCGCTGGCTGCCACAGCGACCGCGGAGCGCGCGTTGATCGCCGCCGGCCCACGGGCGCTCTCATCCCGGCCCGAGCTCGAGATCGTCCTCGACACCGCGCAGGCACGGGCTCGGCTGGCGACCGGGCGGCTCGCAGAGGCAGCGGCCGCGTGCACCCAGGTGGTTACCGGCGGGCTGCGAGTGGGCTTCGAGTGGGCCCATATCGAATGCCTGGGCTACCTCGCGCTCATCGCGGGCTGGCGGGGGGAGAACCGGAAGGCGGTCCGGCTGGCACGGCAGGCTCTGGCACTGCAGGACCGGCCGACGTCGCCGCAGGCGGGCGCGCAATCAGTGACAGAAGCCGCGTTGGCCTGGGTCTACGTGGAGACCGGTGACCGCGCGCGCGCCCGGCGGCATGCCGCCGCGGCGTCGGCCGAGACGGCCACCGGATCGAGCTCCGCGCTAGCGGTAACCCTGGCGCTCATCGAATCGCGGCTGCGGCGGGCACAAGGCGATCTCCATGGGGCGCGGGCGCCTCTGGGGGAGTGCCGTCGGCTGCACCGGTTGCCCGATTGGTGGGTCGGGCAGATCGCCGCCGACGAGGCGGTGATCTCCGCCTTGGAGGGGCAGCGGTCCGGCGCTGACGGAGCTGGCCCAGCTACACCAGGTGCCGCTCCCGCCCCTGGGCTGCCGGGCACTCTGCCGGCCCAGGTCGGGTTGCTGCTGGCCGAGGCACACGAGCGGGTTGGTCGGGGAGAGGAGGACGCCGCCGTCGAGTCGCTCGAACGGGCGCTCCGGCTGTCCGCGCCCGAGCGGTTGCGTCGCCCGTTCAGGGAGGCGCCGCCCGACGTGCGTTTGATGTTGCGCAGCCAGCGTGACATCGCCCAGCGACACGGCTGGCTCGAGGCCGACGCACATCGCGTCGGGCGCGCAGCGGTCTCGGAGAGATCGTCCGACCCCGCGGATCCCACAGCCCCCGAACTGGTCGTGCCGGAGTTGCTGACGGCCAAGGAGCGGGAGGTGCTCGGCTACCTCGCACAGTTGCTGACGACCGAGGAGATCGCCGGCGCGATGTTTGTGTCGGTCAACACGATCCGCACCCACGTGCGCAACGTCCTTCGCAAGCTCGGGGCCTCGCGTCGCAACCAGGCCATCCGCCGCGCGCGCGAACTCGGCATTCTTGACGCTTAGCAGTGCCCGGCCCGAGACGGACCGGTCAGGCTCCCGCATCGTTAGCCGCGGTGGGAACCGGACCCGCGTCCGGGTGCCACCCGAGGAAGATCATGTGCCCGACGAGCGCTCCGCCGAGCATGACGACGGCGAATCCGACCAGCCAGGTCAACATCACGAAGATGATGCCGAGCGGACCGTAGTGCTCGAAGTTGTGGACGATGGCACGCGGGATATACACGCTCATTCCGATGCTGAAGCCTACGAGCGCGACGGTCGTCGCCACGGCCCCGGGGACCAGCGCGCGCCAGGACACCCGGGCACCGAGCAGCAGGTGCTGTGAGAACCACGACCACAACAGCACGATCGGAACAGCAAGCAGGACCTGCACCACTCGCCCGGCTGTCCCATCGGCGATCATGCCGGCCACCATGACGTACGCGATCACCGCGACGAACGATGCCAGCCATGGAACGGCACGCCAGAGGTCGCGCACGCCGCGGTCGGACACGCCCCAGATGGCGTTGTAGCCGCGGGCGAGTTCGGCCGGCCAGCCGAGTGACCAGAAGAGGGTGGCCACCGCACTGACGACGGTCGTGGCTCCGGCGACATGCTCTCGGCTCGGGAAGAATTTGCGCAGGTCGTCCGCCGACTGACCGGCAAGGCCGAAGCGGCGGATTATGGCGCCGGCGAAGCCGCTCTCGCGTCCGAGCGGCAGCACAGCGGTGATCGTGATGAGCGCCGGCACCAGCAGGGTGAGCCCCAGCGACGCGAGCAGCAGTCCATGGTGCATGATGTCCAACTCGCGCCAACGCCGGCGGACGAGCCCGGCACTGCTCGCGTCCACGCGGCCCGCGACGCGGGCATACCGGTGCCGCACGCCCGCCACGTGAACCGAACCGCGTCGCGCAGAGCCGTGCGGGCGGTCAGCGCCGGACGCGCCCGCATCCGGTGGGTTGGCGCGTGGATCCATGAGTGAGCGGGCCGGGCGTCGTCAACGCCGGGCCTCGTCCCAGTGGACGCACAGCGCGTAGATGACGACGACTTCGAGCGTCACCACCATGAACACCCACAAGGGGTAGGCGCTGGTGAAGCCGAGGTTGGCGATGATGCTGAGCGACGCAGCGGCGATCGCCCAGATGCGGGCCCACGTGTGCCCGCGGAGCACGCCGACGCCGGCCGCGATGTTGGCCGCCGCAAGGGCCAGCATGATCCAGCCCCAAGCGGTGTAGTTGAGGTGGACTACCAGGCCGTTCCTCGACACCACGTAGAAGTGGTCCTCGAAGAGGGCCACGAATCCCTCGATGGCCTGGAAGGCACCAACGAGCATCAGCATGAGTCCGCCGAAGACGATCCAACCCCTCCAAGCGGTGGTGTGCCGCACCGGGCGCTGCGTCGGCGGAGCCTGGGCCGACGCGGAACTCGCGATCGGTGTCTCGGTCATGACGCGCTCCTTCTGAACCCAACTCGTATGTGGGCCCAACTCGTGTGGGTCCAACTGGTGCGCCGAGTGTGGGTCGAGGGCGTTGCACGGGCGTCGTCCGGGACGGATGAGTGCGCTCGGACCCGGCTCATTCGCAGTTGGTGATGCCTGAGCGACCCGAGGTGGCACAAGCTCAAACGTTGCCGCCACGCGCGGCGTTGCCGCCTGCGAGGACGGAGGAACCATGACCGAGACGCTGAAGATTCACGCGACAGTGCTGGACGGGGCCCGGGTCAGTGGGCGCCGGGGCATTGCCGCTCTCGTCAACCCGGTCGGTAGCGCCGCCGAGCGTGCGGCCGTCGGCAAGCAACAGCGCGCGACGGTTCCGCTCGGCGACCATGCGGCAGTGGGGGCCGGATCGGATCGACGCGACCCCCTCGCGTTGCTCGAGGAGCAGTGCGTCGAAAGGGTGCCCGAACTCGTCCCGATCCGGTACGGCCGGATGATGGTCTCGGCGTTCACCTTTTACCGGGGCGCAGCGCGGGTGATGGCCGCCGACCTCGCTGCGACCGGCAGCACCGGTCTGATCGTCCAGCTCTGCGGTGATGCGCACCTGAGCAACTTCGGCGTCTTCGGTTCGCCCGAGCGGCGGCTGATCTTCGACATCAACGATTTCGACGAGACGCTGCCCGGGCCGTTCGAGTGGGATGTCAAACGGCTGGTCGCGAGCCTGGTCATCGCCGCGCAGGACAGCGGCTTCACCCGCAAGCAATGGCGGGGTATCGCCCAGGCAGCGGCTGCGCGGTACCGCACGGCGATCACGGAGTTCGCCGGCATGCGCGACATCGACGTCTGGTACAGCCGCCTGGGCACGGATGAGATCCAGAAGGAACTCACGCCGCGGCTGGATGCCAAGCGGCAGAAGAAACTGAACAAGAGCTTTGCCCAGGCCCGCACGCGCGACAGCATGCAGGCGGTGTCGAAGCTGACCGAGACCACCGATGGGCAACGGCGCATCGTCGGCGACCCACCGCTGATCGTCCCGCTGCGAGACATGGTGCCGGGATTGGAACAGCAGGATCTGCAGGAGCGGTTCCGGCAACTGATCCGGCACTACCGTCGGACCCTAGAGCCGGATCGGCGGGTGCTGCTGGAGCGCTACCGCTTCGTCGACATGGCCCGGAAGGTTGTCGGCGTCGGCAGCGTGGGGACGCGCTGCTGGATCGTCCTGCTGACCGGACGCGACGAGAGCGATCCGCTGTTCTTGCAAGTGAAAGAGGCGAACACGTCGGTCCTCGCGGAGTTTGTCGGCCGGAGCGGATACGCCAATCAGGGGCAGCGGGTCGTCAGCGGGCAACGCGTGATGCAGCAGGCGAGCGACATCTTCCTCGGCTGGCAGCGCACCACCGGCATCGACGACGTACGACGCGACTTCTACATCCGGCAACTACGCGACTGGAAGGGATCGATCGAGGTTGAGGCCTTGCTGCCCAAGGGGTTGCAGTACTACGGCGAGTTGTGCGCGTGGAGTCTGGCCCGCGCCCACGCACGCTCCGGCGATCGCATCGCGATCAGCGCCTATCTCGGCTCAAGCGACACGTTCGACCGCGCAATGGCCGACTTCGGCGAGTCGTACGCCGAGCTCAACGCAGGAGATCATCAGTTGCTCATCGATGCCGTGGCCGCGGAGCGGATCGCGGCTCGGACCGGTCTCTGAACCGACCGGTCTCTGAGCCGCGATCCGACGATGTTCAGCGGAGGCGTTCAGCGACGAATCGCGTTCTGCCTCATGACCTCGTACTCCTCGTCCGTGACAGCGCCTCTGTCGAGGAGATCGCGCGCCTTGGCGATCTCCGCGCCGCCATCGCGATGCGAGTGGCCGGCGGTCCGGCGGACGCGATTGTCGAAGCTGCTCTGCTGGCTCATCGCGCGGTCGGCCTGCCGGTCAACCATCTGCCTCCCCTCGGCGATGAGATAGACGAACACGCCGACGAACGGCAGCACGATGGTGAAGATCACCCAGCCCGCCTTGGCCCAGCCCCGCATGTCGTCTCGGCGGAACAGATCGATGTACACCATGACCAGGAGCCAGATCCACAGCAGCCAGCCGAAGAACACGGTCATCGTCAGCAACACGCTTCCGAGCGGGTAGCTCGCATCAGCGACAATCATGGGAACCTCCAGAGCGGTCGTGATGGTCAGTCGATGCTCCGATCGGCGGTGGGCACGTGCCTCATCCCGATCGGATGAGGTGGCTCCGGACCGCCCGTCGCACGATGGCCGAGCCAATGGACGCGATCGATCACCATCCCCGCAACGTGCCGGCGCAGGCTCGATGGCTCGCGCGGACCGCGATCATCTGCGCCCTTGCCGCCGCGGTGCTCCTGGTGGTCGCCGACGTTCGGAGCATCAGCGTCGTGATCGCCGCTGCTGTCGGGCTCGTGCTGATGCTGGCCGGTGTGTGGTGGTTCCTCAGCCACCGGGGCACCGGCCGCTGGCTCGGGGCGACAGTGGCCGTGCTGGCCCCGCTTGCCGTCGTGGCCGTGTACGCCTACCGGGACGTGCTGTGGGCGGTGATCGTAGTGGCCGCGCTGGCGCTCGCGAGCCTGATCTCGGCGCGGGTGGCGGGGCGTAGTCGGGCGATGGTGCCAGTCGCCGCATCGACCGCTCGCCCGGTCGCGGCACCCAGGCCGACCCATCCTTACCTGATCATGAACCCGCGATCCGGTGGCGGCAAGGTGACCCGTTTCGATCTCGCGACGAAGGCCGGCGCCCGGGGAGCCGAGGTGACCCTGTTGACCGGGCCGAACCACCAGGATGTCGCCGAGCTGGCTCGGCAGGCGGCACGCCGGGGCGCCGATCTGCTGGGCGTCGCCGGCGGCGACGGCACCCAGGCGCTGGTCGCGGCCGTGGCGGCCGACCGGGGTTTGCCATTCCTCGTCCTCTCCGCAGGCACCCGCAATCACTTCGCCATGGATCTCGGTCTCGACCGTGACGATCCCGCCGCCGGGCTGGACGCGTTGACCGACGGCGTCGAGATGCGCATCGACCTCGGCGACATCAACGGCCGAACGTTTGTCAACAACGCGTCGTTCGGTGCCTACGCCCAGGTCGTCCAGAGCCCGATGTATCGCGACGACAAGCGCCGCACAACACTCGACCTTCTGCCCGACCTGCTCAGCAAGCACGGCGGGCCGCAGCTCGTGGCGCACATCGACGGCATGACCATCGAGGGACCGACGGCCTTGCTCGTGAGCAACAACCCGTACGCGTTCGACGATCTGGTGGGCCTCGGGCGGCGGACGCGGCTGGACGGCGGCGAGCTCGGCGTGGTGGCGGTGACCGTCGACAACGCGCTGCAGGCGGCCCAGCTGATCAGCGGCACTCGCAGCCGAGGGTTGCGCCGGCTGACCGCGCAGGAGGTGGTGGTCGATGCCGACCAGGACCACATCGCGGTGGGGATCGACGGCGAGTCGGTGCTGATGCCGACACCGGTCCGGTGCCGGATCCGCCCCGGGGTGCTTTCCATCCGCCTTCCGTGCGTACGCCCCGGCGTTCGACCGCTGACCCCGTCAGTCGACCCGGTCGCGCTGGTCCGGATGGCGCTCGGCCGGGCCTAGTGGTTTGGGGGGTGACGTGGGTGGCGCGGCGCGGTCGTCGGGCCGCTCGGAGGGCCCGCTGATAGCGGCGATCGCCTCCTCCACCGAGCCGTAGAAGTGTTCGCTCGCCAGCGCCTCGTCGAACAGGCCGTACCGGGCCAGCTGCCGGTTCAGTCGGCTCCGCAGTTCCACGAACGCGATGTGCACGCCGCGGCGGTTCAACTCCGTGTCCATCTGGGCGAGCATGTCGGCGGCGGTGACGTCGATGTCGGTGACGGCTTCGCATTGGAGCACGATCCAGCGCACGTCCGGGCTTCGCGCGAGGTCGGCGATCGTCCGGCGGAAGATGCCCGAGTTCGCGAAGAAGAGCGGCGCTTCCCACCGGAAGACGACGACACCGGGAAGCTGCCCAGCGGCGTCGCCGGGTTGGACCGCGTGCCAACCGGTTCCCGGACGCCGGGCGAGCACCTCGCCGTGCGGCCACCAGTTGCGGCGGAAGAACAGGATGATCGACAACCCGATGGCACAGAGGATGCCGTCGAGCACGCCGAGGAGGATCACACCGGCGCTGGCCACCGCCGCGACGGCCACCGCGCCGCGTCGGACTGTCCAGTACCGGCGCAGCGAGGCGAGGTCGGTCAGTGACACTGCGGCAGCGATGACCACGGCGGCCAGCACCGTCTGAGGCAGCGCGGCGAGAATCGAGTTGAGGAAGAGCAGAAGCACGACGACGAGACCGGCGCCGACGACGCCGGTCAGCTGCGTCCGGGCCCTCGCGCTTTCCGCGACCGCAGTGCGCGAGGCGCTGCTGGAGATGGCGAAGCCCTGGAAGAACCCGGCGGCGGCGTTCGCGCAGCCGATCCCGATCATCTCCTGGTTCGCGCTCACGGTCTCCCGGTGGCGGGCGGCGAAGGCGGACGAGGTCGCGATGGTGTCGGTCAGCGAGACGAGGGTGATCCCGATCGCCGCGACGGCGAGCGGGCCGACGTCGTCGAGCCGCGTCCACGGCAACTCCGGACGCGGGAACCCTTGGGGGAGGGCCCCGACGGTCTTGACACCGTGGTCGGCGAGGTGCAGCAGGTGCGAGGCCACAGTCGCCCCGACGATCACGACGAGCACGGCCGGGACGACCTTGGCGACCCGGGGGAGAACGAACAGCGCGGCAAGGCACAGCAGCCCGGTGGCCAGCGCGACGCCGTTCGTCTTGTCAAGATTCGCGAAGAAGTCCCTGACCTCGTCGATGAATCCGCTGGCGTCGGTCGAGAACCCGAACAGCTTCGGCAACTGACCGATGATGATGACGATCGCCAGGCCGTTCAGATAGCCGACCTTCACCTCCTTGCTGAGCAGGTCGGCCACGAACCCGAGTTTGGCCAGGCCCAGCACCAACTCCAAGGCGGCGACGAGGATCGCGAGCATGCCCGCCAGTTCGATGGCTTTCGCGGGATCGCCGGCTGCGCCGAGCGACACGATCGCCGCGAGGATCATCGGCGAGACCGAGGAGTCGGGGCCGAGCACGAGGATGCGGGACGGGCCCATGACCGCGTACGCGAGCAGGCAACTCACGGTCGTGTAGAGGCCCGTGACGGCGGGCAGCCCGGCCAGCTCTGCGTACGCCATCCCCTGGGGCACCAGCAGGCTGGTGAGGACGACGCCGGCTACCAGATCGGGCACCAGCCAGCTGCGCTGGTAGGTGCGCGCGACCCGGACACCCGGGACGAATCGCTCGAGTTCTGACCAGTGTCCCGGCGACCGATCGGGCTGTGCCGGTATCGGCGACGACCGGATCCCGATCACTCGCGGTTCCAGACGGCGAGGTCAGCGGAGACGGCGAGCTCAGGCGGCGAGGTCAGCCGACGAGCACCTTCTGCTTCAACTGGCTGTACTCGTCAGGTGAGATCGCGCCGGTGTCGAGAAGGTGCTTGGCCTGGGCGATCTGGTCGGCGGTGCTGCCGGCGCCGTCGCCGCCCGCTGCGACCGACCGGATGTGCTCGTCCAGTTCCGCCTGCGCCTCATCCACATCCCGAGTCTGCCGGTCCTTCATCGCCCGACCCTCGACGATCAGGTACGTGAAGACGCCGATGAACGGCAGAACCAGGGTGAACACGACCCAGCCGGCCTTGGCCCAGCCGCCGATGTCGCGCCGGCGGAACACGTCCGTGTAGACCAGGACCAGCAGCCAGATGAACAGCACCCAGCCGAAGAACACGAACACGGTCCACATGGCGTCGAGGAAGGGGTAGCCGCTGCTTGCTGCGAGGGACATCTGGGGCCTCCGATCGTCATGAACCCAGGCGTCATGACCCAGATGGTGAGAATCAGCCGCGCCGCGGGTCGCCGCCTCCCCCGGGCGGGATGAAACGCGGCCACGGAGGTACGGCCAGCGCGTCGTCCATGCCAGCGCGAAATCACTCACCGCGGGGGAGCACACAGCACCAGGTCATTGCTGAGATGTGGTGATGCTGATCCGGTTGGTAATCCGGCTGGTCCTTCTCGCGCTCATCATCGGCGCCGCGGCGGAGATCGTCCCTGGTATCGACGTCCACGGCGGTTTTGGGACGCTGCTGTGGCTTTCGGTTCTCTTCTCGGTCGTCAATTTGGTCATCGGCACGCTGCTCCGGTTGATCACCCTGCCGCTGATCCTGTTGACC
>DATFTS010000189.1:0-3411 GCA_035261645.1 Jatrophihabitans sp.
GTCTCGGCAAGCGCTACGGCGCCAAATGGGCACTGCGTGAGAACACCTTCGCCATCCCGCAGGGCCGAGTGTGCGGCCTGGTGGGCGCCAATGGCGCGGGTAAGACGACGCTGCTACGGATGCTTGCCGGGCTGAGCCGGCCGTCGGCAGGCCGCGCCGAGGTTGCAGGCAGTCCGCCGGCGGACGACGCGCGGTTCCTCGGCAAGATCGGCTACCTCGCGCAGGACGTCCCGCTCTACGTGCGTTGGAGCGCCGAGGACCACCTGCGGATGGGCGCGCGGATGAACCCGCACTGGGAGGACGGATGGTCGCGCGATCGACTGCGTGCGCTGCGTATCCCGCTCGACCAGCGGGTGGGGACGATGTCCGGTGGACAGCGCGCGCAGGTCGGGCTCGCGCTGGCACTCGCCAAGCAGCCGGGCGTCCTGCTGCTCGACGAGCCGGTCGCCGCGCTCGACCCGCTCGCCCGCCGCGAGTTCCTCAGCACGCTGAGCGAGGCGGTTGCCGACGGTGAACTGACGGTGATGCTCTCGAGCCACCTCGTCGCCGATCTCGAGCGCGTCTGCGATCACCTCGTCGTCCTGGCCGAGTCGCGGACCATGCTGGCCGAATCACTCGACGAGGTGCTCGCCAGCCACCGGCTGCTCACCGCGGGGCAGCGCGACACCCGCGCGCTGGAACGAGACCACGACGTTCTGCGCATCGAACGGACGCGCCGACAGGTCAGCGTGTGGGTGCGACTGCGCGGACCGCTGCACGACCCGAACTGGCAGGTCGCGGACCTGAGCTTGGAGGACATCATGCTGGCCTACCTGGGCCGGTCCACCGGTCAGCCTGCCAATGACCTCCTGAGCGAGGTGTCAGCATGACCTGGCTGCTGTGGCGCCAGCATCGGGCGCAACTTGCCGTCGCTGCCGTGCTTCTCGCCGTGTTCGCGCTGCCGGTCTGGATCACCGGCAGCCATCTGACGGACACCGTCAACTCGTGCCGCGCCCACAACGGCTGCAGCCTGGGCGGGTTGTTCCAGCACTACAACGCGATGAACATCATCGTCGACATCACCGTGCTCGTCCCGCTCATGGTGGGGCTCTTCTGGGGCGCGACCTTCATCGGACGCGAACTGGAAACCGGAACGGCCGCGCTGATCTGGACGCAGTCGGTGCCGAGACGAACCTGGATCCGCAACAAGCTGTTCACCCTGTTCGGGCTTGCGGTGTTGGCCGGGGGAGCGGTGTCGGGGCTCGTCACCTGGTGGTCGAGGGCTCACAACGCGGTCGTCGAGAGCCGGTTCGCCGGTCTGCAGTTCGACATCCAGGGCGTCGTGCCGATCGCGTACACGATCTTCGCAGCGGCTGTGGGACTCGCCGCCGGTGTGCTGTGGCGCCGAACGCTGCCCGCGATGGCGACCACCGTGGCGGCTTTCATCGGCGTCCGGCTGCTGGTGGAGCTGGTGGCCCGTCAGCACTACGTGACGCCGGTAGTCAAGGTGGAGGCGTTCGGCCCTCCGCCGTCCATCGAGTTCGGATCGCTCACGATCAGTCAGGACGCGCTGCTGCACGGCCAGGTGATCACCGGCCCGATCGAGATGCACGGAGGTTGCGCAAGCAGCGCGACTCGGGACCAGATGTCCGCGTGCATGCAGAGCCTCGGCTATCGCTTCCGAACGACCTATCAGCCGGCGAGCCGGTACTGGACCTTCCAATGGATCGAGACCGGCATCTTCGTCGGGCTGGCCGCGATTCTCGTTGCCGTCGCTGTGATCGTCCTGCGGCGCCGCGATGCCTAGGCGGGACCGGGGTAGTTGGGGTCGGGATGCACGGCGAAGAAGACGGACCACGCGGTTCCCGACTTCTCGCCGTCCGAGCGGGCGCGGAACTCCTCGAGCACTTCGCCGACGCGATCGAGGAACTCCTGCTTGAGCTCATCCGACATCCGCAGGCCGAGGCGTGCGGTCTCGAGCGACTGGAGTGGCACGAGCGCGATTTCGTCCAAGAACGCGTCGACGAGCACCCGGTCCTTCGCCGGTGTCTCCAGCCGCCACGACTTGCCGGTTGCGCGGTAGGGGATCTCCCGTGACCCTCGGGTGCCACGGCGGACCGGATCAGCGGCTAGAAAACCGGTATCCAACAGGCGGCGAACGTGATGGAGTGTCGTAGCGGGGTCCCGTCCGAGGATCTCGGCGATCTCCTTGTTGGTACGTGGCTCGTGCAGGCAGACCCGGAGGATGCGCATCCGTAGCGCGGATGCGAGGGCGCGCGCCTCCTCATCAGTGGCCTGCCGGCGAGGACTGTGCCACTCGTCGCCGGGGGCCGCGGCGGGGCGCTTGGCAGGTCTCGGCATGCGACACACCCTAACTGATTGACATTTCCCAATCAGTCGTTGACGCTTGGTGATCGTGGCTACCCCGGACCCGCCCGGATCGGTCGGCGAAATGGTGACCTCCGAGGTCGTCCCGGCTCCGGGCGCACAGCCCGTCCCCGGCGAGGAAGTCAGGCCTCGTCGGGGCGGGTTGTGGCACCACCTCGACTTCCGCCGGCTGTGGATCGGCGAGACGGTCAGCCAGTTCGGTACCCAAGTAAGCCAGATCGCCATCCCGCTCGTCGCGATCCTCGTCGTGCATGCGACGACGTTGCAGGTCGGCCTGCTGACCGCGATCGAGACGCTGGGCTTCCTCATCGTCGGACTCCCCGCCGGCGCGTGGGTGGACCGGATGAGGTTCCGCTCGGTGCTGATCGCCAACGACGTCCTGCGGGCCGTGGCGCTGGGTTCGATCCCGTTGGCCCAACTGCTTGGGGTCATCACGATCGGCCAGCTTTACGCCGTGGCGCTCGTGACCGGCGTCTGCACCGTCTTCTTCGACGTCGCCTATCAGTCCTACCTGCCCGAACTCGTCGACCGCGGTGCGCTCGTCGAGGGCAACTCGAAGCTGCAGGCCAGCGAGTCGGTGAGCCAGATCGCCGGCCCCGGACTGGGCGGTGTGTTGATCCAAGCACTCACCGCGCCGTACGCGGTGCTGGTTGATGCGGTCAGCTTCCTCTGGTCAGCCGCGTGGGTGGGGGCGATCAAGGCCCGCCCGCCCAAGCCCGAACGCAAGCCGGACCGCCACCTCGGCCGCGAAATCAAAGAGGGGCTCGCCTTCGTGGTCCGCAACCCGATGCTGCGCGCGATCGCGATGTGTACGGGCAGTGCCAACCTCTTCTCGTCGTTGACCTTCGCCGTGTTCTACGTCCTGCTCGCGCGCGATCTGCACGTCTCGCCGGGCATCATCGGCCTGATCATGTCCACGTCGGCGATCGGCGGGCTGGTCGGCTCGCTGGTGGCCAGCCGAATCACGAGGCGGCTCGGCCAGGGGCCGACGATTTGGATCTCGATGGCAGTTGGCGCCCCGCTCGGCTTCGTGGTCCCGTTCGT
>DATFTS010000190.1:0-5029 GCA_035261645.1 Jatrophihabitans sp.
GACCAGGCCGGCCCCCACCAGCGACGGCACGCCGGCCGCGTCGGCGAGCGCCAGCCCCTTGAAGGTGGAGGGCGTGCCCAGTGTGCGCCAGCGCGACGGCGGCCAGGCGATGATGAACGCCTTGCCGATGACGTCGTTGACCGGCACCGTGCTGGTGACCGGGTTGCAGTTGCCGTCGGCCTCGGTGGTGCCCGAGGTGGCGGCACTGCAGTGGTACCGGGAATCGGCGGAGTCGCTGCGGTGGTCGCCCATCACCCACAGCCGGCCCTTAGGCACGGTCACGGGCCCGAACGCGGACACCGATCCGTCGATGAAGACGTAGGGCTCGTTGAGGGTGCGGAACGGCCCGCCCGGCCCGGTCTTGCTGATCATGACGTGCCCCTGAGCGTCACCCTTGACTGTCTCGCCGCCGATGGCGATCACGCGTTTGACCAGCACCTGGCCATCCGGGGGGACGACGCCCACCAGCTGCCCGAAGCCACGAATGACGCGAAACACCGGGTTGCTCGGCGGCTTCGTACCGGCCTCGTTGTCCCAGCCGGGCGGGGCGTGGAACACGACGATGTCGCCCGGGTGCGGGTCGCGGAAGTCGTAGATGATCTTGTTGACAAGGATCCGGTCGCCATGGCAGCCCGGGCAGCCGTGCAGGGTGTGCTCCATCGACTGCGACGGGATGTAGAACGGCTGCACCACGAACGTCTTGACCAGGATCGCGATCAGGATCGCGAGGATCACCAGCGCCGGCAGCTCCCACCACGGCGCCTTGCGGTGGGGCTTGCTCGCCTTCTCCTGCTTCTTGGCGCTGCGCCGGGCGAGATAGCCGTTGCGCGCGGACTCGCTGCGGTGCGAACCTCGCCGCCCTGCACCGGCCTCGGCGGCCTCCGGCGCGACGGTGCTGCTCGGCGACGCGTCCGCCGGTGACGGGACGGACGCCGGCGGCTCGGTCACGCCGCCTCGTCCGCCTGGGTCGTTCCCGTGCGCATCGTTAGGGCTGGGTTCATCGAAGTTGCCTGCCGGCCCGCTGCCCGGAGGGGCCGTCGGCGGACTGTCCGCACTCGCCGCGGGCGAGCCATCGGCCGCCGGTGCCGGCGGCTGGTCCGGCGTGGGAGTTCCGGGTGGCGGTGGGAACGGCTCGGCAGCGGAATGCGTCGGGCCCACTCGCCCGCTCTGGTCTGACATTGGCCTCCGCCCGCTGCCCGATCAGCGCGCGACGGTCTCGCGCTTCTCCTTGATCTTGGCAGCCTTGCCGCGAAGATCGCGCAGGTAGTAGAGCTTCGCGCGCCGCACGTCGCCCCGGGTCACGACCTCGATCTTGTCGATCACCGGCGTGTGCACCGGGAAGGTGCGCTCGACGCCGACGCCGAAGCTGACCTTGCGGACGGTGAACGTCTCGCGGATGCCACCGCCCTGCCGGCGGATGACGACGCCCTGGAACACCTGGATGCGGGACCGGTTGCCCTCGATGACCCGGACGTGCACCTTCAGCGTATCGCCGGGCCGGAAGTCCGGGATGTCGCTGCGCTGGGACGCGGCATCGAGCGTGTCGAGGGTGTTCATGTCGCGGATTCGCTCTCGTGTTCGTTGCGGTACTGGATCTTGACGTACTGGCTGCGGACTGCAGGTCCACTGCCCTATCCGGGCGCAGGCCCGCTCAGCGGGCAACCCCACGATGATGCCACACCGGGCGGGGCAAACCGAATTCGCACTCACTGGGGGACCTGCGGACGGTTCTGAGGACTACAGTCGCGGCATCCGCACACCGTCAACGTGGGAGCGGTGACGAGAATGGTTGCTGAGACCCCGACGATCATCCTCGTCCACGGTGCCTGGGCCGACGCTACCGGCTTCGCCGCCGAAATTCGTGCCCTGCAGGACCGCGGGTACTCCGTTATCGGGTTCGCGAACCCGCTTCGCGATCTCGCTGGCGACGCCGCCTACCTCGCCGAGTTCCTGCGGACCCTTGACGGTCCGATCGTGCTCGTCGGCCACTCCTACGGCGGCAATGTGATCTCCACCGCCGCCATCGGGAACGACCAGGTTAAGGCGCTCGTGTACTTCAACGGTTGGATGTGCGACGTGGGCGAGAGCCAGCAGCAGCTGCTCGAAAGGTTCGAGGGCAGCCTCGTCGGGCCTTCCATCAGGCCCGTACCGTTCACCAACCCCGACGGGAGCGAGGGCACCGACCTCTACCTCGCCCCCGAGGCGTTCCGCGAAGCCTTCGCCGCCGACGTCGATCCTGAGACGGCCGCAGTCATGGCCGCGACACAGCGGCCATACGGCGCTGCCGCGTTCGCAGCGGCGCCATCGGCCCCGCCAGCGTGGAACACACTGGCGTGCTGGTATCTCCTCGGGCGCGAGGACAAGGCGATCCCGCCGGAGCTCCAGCGGTTCATGGCCGAGCGCGCCAACGCGATGATCGTTGAGGTCCCGGCTTCACACGTCTCGTTCGTGTCCCAGCCCGACGCCGCCACCCAACTCATCCTGCAGGCCGTCGACGCGACAGCCGCAGCCGACTGACCGGGGAGGCGTGTGTGAACGGCACGCCCACTCAGATCAGGTCTGGACGCCGCTGCGCGGTGCGTCGCTTGCCCTGCTCCGATCGCCACCGGGCAATTGCCGCGTGATTGCCGGAGAGCAACACCTCCGGGACGTCAAGGCCGCGCCACGACGCCGGTTTGGTGTAAGCCGGGGCTTCCAGGAGGCCGTCGGCGCCGGGGGCGAACGAGTCGTCGACGGCGGACTGCTCGTTGCCCAGAACTCCGGGCAGCAGCCGGGACACCGCTTCGACGATCGCGAGAACGGCCACCTCGCCGCCCGCAAGGACGAAGTCGCCGATGGAGATCTCTTCCACCGGCATCCGCTGCGCCGCGTACTCGGTGACGCGGGCGTCGATGCCTTCGTAACGTCCGCACGCGAACAGCAGCCAGGGTTCGGCGGCCAGCCGGGCGGCGGTCGCTTGGGTGAACGGCCTGCCGGCCGGGGTGGGCACGATCAGCCGCGGCTGCGGACCGCCTGCCGGCGCGACCTCGTCGAGCGCGCGCCCCCAAGGCTCGGGCAGCATCACCATCCCCGGGCCGCCCCCGTACGGCGTGTCATCGACAGTGCGATGCACGTCATCGGTCCAGCGCCGCAGGTCGTGCACGCGGACGTCCACCTGTCCGCGGGCAATCGCCTTGCCCAGCAGCGATTGCCGCAGCGGGGCGAGGTACTCGGGGAAGATCGTGACGACGTCGAGCGTCAGGGCAGCGCCAGGTTGGGTCGTCATAGTTCGAGCAAGCCCTCGGGCGGGTCGACGACGACGCGGCCGGCGCCGGGGTCAACGGTCGGAACGATCGCCGCCACAAACGGCACGAGCTGGTCCCGGCCCGCGATACGCAGGACGAGATAACTGTTGGCGCCGACGTGCAGGACGTCCGTCACAGGCCCCAGCTCGGAGCCGTCCACACCGAAAGCCGTCAGCCCGAGCAGATCGGTGTCGTAGAACTCGTCCGGGTCGTCCAGCGGCGGGCGGTCGGTGGCCGCGACAGCCAGCTGCACGCCGCGCAGCGCCTGCGCGGCCTCACGGCCGTCCACCCCGACGAAATGGACAACCAGCTTGCCGCCGGCGTCCGACGCGGACTCGACCGTCAGCGGACCCCGCTCAGGAGGGTCCGTACGCAGCACTGCGCCGCTGATGAACCGCTCATGAGGTGCGTCAGTGCGCGGCTCGACGAAAACATCCCCACGGACGCCCCGCGGCGGGCCGACCCGGCCGACGACGACGAGGTCGCCGGACTGTGTCACTGCGACCTCCTTCGTCGGCCGCTGACCCGGTGCTGTGCCGATCAGCGCCGGTCGACGTCGACGACGTCGACCCGGATGCCCTTGCCGCCGACTCCGGTGATCACTTGTCGCAGCGCCTTGGCGGTTCGGCCGTTGCGGCCGATGACCCGGCCAAGGTCGTCCGGGTGCACACGGATCTCGAGCCGCTGGCCGCGCCGGTTGTCGATCATGTCCACCCGGACGTCGTCCGGGTGATCGACGATCCCGCGCACGAGGTGCTCGAGGGCCTCCTCGAGCACGTCAGCTCTCCGCGGACTCGTTGGTCGCGGCCTCGGCCGGCGCTGCGGTCGTCTCGGCCGGCGCGGCCTCGGCCGGCTCTGCCGTCGCCTCCGCACCGGCTGCCTCGACCGGCTCCGCGGGAGCCTCGTCCGCCGCCTTCTTCGCCGGGGCCTTGGCCGCGCGCTTACGCGGCGTGGTGGCCGCGCTCTCGTCGACCGGCTCACCGGAGACCTCGGCCAGTGCGGCGTTGAACAGCGCCTGCTTGTCCGGCTTGCCGGCCGGCTCCTTCATCGGCGCGGGCGCAGGCTGGCCCTTGAACTTCTGCCAGTCGCCGGTGACCTTGAGGATCGCGGTCACGGCCTCGGTCGGCTGGGCGCCGACCCCGAGCCAGTAGGCGGCACGCTCACCGTCGACGCGAATCACCGACGGGTCGCTCTTGGGGTGGTACTCGCCGATCGTCTCGATGGCGCGACCGTCACGCTTGGTGCGTGCGTCGGCGACGACGATGCGGTAGTGCGGCTCACGCATCTTGCCCAGACGCATCAGCTTGATCTTGGTTGCCACGGGTGTGGGTGCTCCAGACTCGATCATGGGCGGACGGGCCGCGGCCGGGTGGGGAACACACCGGTCCGGACGTCCAGGTGGACTGGCCGGTGGGAGGTGAGAGGGTCCGCCCGCCAGCCGGTACTCAGCGTGCCATTCTGCCAGATGCGCCGGGGCCCGGTTCCCGGACCGGTTCCTAGACTGCGGGAATGACCTCGGCCGGCACCGAATCCCGTTCCGAATCCGGGATCATCGAGCCGCTGCGTTTCCCGGAGGGCTTCGTCTGGGGCACCGCAACCGCCTCCTATCAGATCGAGGGGGCGGTGGACGAGGACGGGCGGAGGCCCTCGATCTGGGACACCTTCACCCACACGCCAGGACGCGTCGTCGACCGGACGACCGGCGACGTGGCCTGTGACCACTACCACCGGTACCCACAGGACGT
>DATFTS010000191.1:0-6383 GCA_035261645.1 Jatrophihabitans sp.
CGGGACGGACTCGATCCGCGCCCGCCGGACAAGCGGATCGGTGCGAAAGCGTGGCTGCTCGTCCAGATCATCGCGGCCGCACCGTTGGATCTCTGGCCGGAGGTGCTCGGCGGCCCTCCGGCCGACCTGGTCGCACTGCCCGTCGCTGACGATTTCGTCGTCGACGTGCACGCCGGGTGGCGGATAGCGGCAGCGCGGCAGCGCAACGCCGAGTGGGCACGAGCGCTGTTGCGTGTCGACGCCGACGTCCCGCCGCATCGGGCCTGGACGTCCGACGAGGCACTGGCGGCCCTGCTGGACGACGATGAACGGCAGGCGCGAGCTGCGGCAATGCTGGCGCAGGATGTGCTCCGGCCCGGGACGGCCGAGGCGGCGCTGCAAGGGTGTCCCGTGCCATGGAACCGTCCGCTCGTCAGTGCCGTACTGGCGTTCGTGGCGCGTGCAGTGCGTTCGGGCGCGCCGGCAGCCATCGGCGGACTGCTGCCGATCGCCGCGCGCGGCCTGCCGGTCGACGGGGCGCTCGACCCGGTAGCCGAGTTCCGCCGGCTCGCTGACGAAGCACCGGAGATGACCGTACTGCCGACAGCGCTGCGACGCGCGGCCAACGTCCTGGACCTTCGCCGCCGCTTCCTCGAGGAGTTGCATTGACGACCACCGATTCGGTGCTACTTCGTCCGCACGCCGAACAGGCCTATGCGGATGAACTGGCCGCGCTCGCCACGACCGACGATCGACCGCGCCCGCCGTCGTGGCGGCTGTCACCGCACGCAGTCGTCGACTACCTGATGGGAACGACGCTGCCCGACGGCACCGTCATCTCACCTAAGTACGTCGGGCCGCGGCGGCTGATCGAGGTCGCCGTCGCAACGATCGCAACAGACCGTGCGCTGCTGCTCCTCGGCGTCCCTGGAACCGCGAAGACGTGGGTCTCCGAGCACATCGCGGCGGCGATATCCGGCGACTCCACGCTGCTCGTGCAGGGCACCTCCGGCACCGCCGAGGAGGCGATCCGGTACGGCTGGAACTACGCCCGGCTACTCGCCGAAGGCCCGACCCGCGCCGCGCTGGTCGCCTCGCCGGTGCTGACCGCGATGTCCGAAGGCCGCATCGCGCGCATCGAGGAGCTCACCCGCATTCCGTCCGATGTGCAGGACGCGTTGATCACGATCCTCTCGGAGAAGACACTGCCCGTCCCGGAGCTCGGCACGGAGGTGCAAGCGACCAAGGGGTTCAACGTGATCGCGACGGCGAACGACCGCGACCGCGGAGTGAACGACCTCTCCTCGGCGCTGCGGCGCCGGTTCAACACGGTGGTGCTGCCGCTTCCGGCCAGCGAAGAGGACGAGGTCGCAATCGTCGCCCGGCGCGTCGAGAGCCTGGGGCGGGCGCTCGACCTGCCTGACGTGCCCTCGGCGCTGGACGAGATCCGCCGGGTTGTCACCGTGTTCCGCGAGCTGCGCTCCGGTGTCACGACCGACGGCCGGATCACGCTCAAGTCGCCGACGGGCACTATGTCGCCCGCAGAGGCGATTTCGGTGATCACCAGCGGCATCGCGTTGGCAGCGCACTTCGGCGACGGCGTGCTTCGCCCGGCGGACGTCGCGGCCGGCATCGTCGGTGCGGTCGTGAAGGACCCGGTCACCGATGCGACCGTCTGGGCGGAGTACCTCGAGGCCGTGGTGCGCGAGCGCCGCGACTGGGCTGACTTCTATCGCGCCTGTCGCGAGGTGAGCGGTTGAGCCGGGTCGCGGTTCTCGGCATCCGCCACCACGGCCCCGGTTCGGCGCGTTCGGTGGTCGCTGAACTGAACCGCATCCGGCCGGCCGCGGTACTGATCGAGGGCCCGAGCGACGCCGACCCGTTGCTGAGCTTCGCCGCGAGCCCGCAGATGGTCGCGCCGGTCGCACTGTTCGCCTACGACCCGTCGGCGCCGCGCACATCCGCGTTCTGGCCGTTCGCCGCGTTCTCCCCGGAGTGGCAGGCCCTGCAGTGGGCGGCGCGCAACGGCGTGCCGGCGCGGTTCTGCGACCTACCCTCCGGCGCATTCCTCGAGGGGGCGGGGGAGGACGGCAACGAAGGACGCCCACGCCCGAGGGCTCGGGAGGACCCGATCGGACTGCTCGCCGAGGCCGCGGGTTATGACGACCCGGAACGGTGGTGGGACGACGTCGTCGAGGGGCGGTTGCACGGCCAGCCGCCGTTCGAGGCGCTGACTGAGGCGATGGCCGAACTGCGCTCCGCGATCGCGCCGGGCGCGGACGAGCAGTTCGAGCAGCGCCGTGAAGCATTCATGCGGCAGACGATCCGCACCACGTTGAAGGCGATTGAAGGTCCGGTCGCCGTCGTGTGCGGCGCCTGGCACGCGCCGGCGCTCGTCGAGCCGGTCGGTCCAGCCGCGCCGGACGTCGCCACCCTGCGTGGATTACCGCGGCGCCGGACTGCGCTCACCTGGGTCGCCTGGAACCACTCGCGGTTGGCGGCGAGCTCCGGCTACGGCGCGGGGGTCACCTCGCCCGGTTGGTATCACCACCTCTTCGCCGCGCAGGACCACGTCATCGCGCGTTGGCTGACCAAAGCAGCGGGTGTCCTGCGCAGGCACGACCTGCCGGTGTCGTCCGCGCACGTCATCGAGGCCACCCGGCTCGCGGAGACACTTGCGACGATGCGCGGCCGGCCGCTCGCCGGTCTGGACGAGGTGACCGAGGCAACGCGGGCGGTGCTGTGCGAGGGGAACGAAGCCGCCGTCGCCATCGTCGCGCGCGATCTCGTCGTCGGCGAGCGGCTCGGCGAGGTGCCCGAGGACGCGCCAAGCGTGCCGCTCGAAGTGGATCTCCGTTCGCAGGCGCGGACTCTTCGCCTCAAGATCGACGCGCTGGAGAAAGCAATCACCCTCGACCTGCGCAAGGAACACGACCGCGCGAAGTCGGTGCTGCTGCATCGGCTCGCCGGGCTGGGCATCGACTGGGGAACGGTCCGCGAGGACGAGGTGCGCGGGATGGGTACGTTCCGCGAGACGTGGACCCTCCGCTGGCGCCCGGAACTCGCAGTGGCGATCGTCGACGCCGCGCTGTGGGGGACGACCGTGAGCGGTGCGGCATCCGGCAGGCTGCTCCATTCGGCGCGCTCGGCCGACGACCTGCGGACGCTCACGGAGGCGGTCGAGCATGCGTTGCTCGCAGACCTGCCCGGCACGCTGCCCGAGACCCTGGCGCTGCTCGAGACGAAGGCGGCCACCGATCTCGACGTGGTGCGGCTGATGGCGGCGATCCCGGTGTTGGTTCGCGCGGTGCGCTACGGCGACGTGCGCAACAGCGATACCGAGGCCATGTCGTCGGTCGTCGACACGCTCGTCGTGCGGGTGTGCGCGGGGCTGCCGGCCTCCGTCACTGCGCTTGCTGACGACGCAGCCGCGCTGCATCGCACACACGTCGACGAGGTGCACCAGGCGCTGGCAGTGCACGCCCGCACGCCGTCCGGGGCGGCCAGCCGCGATAGATGGATCGAGGTGCTCGGCCAACTCGGTGCGCGCCGCGACATTCACGGGTTGCTCGCCGGCCGGATCGTCCGGCTGCTCGTGGACGCCGGCGCCCTGCCGCGAGCAGAGGCGTCCCGGCGCTTCGCCGCCCAGCTGTCGATCGGCGTCGCGCCCGCCGACAAGGCAGCGTGGGCCGAAGGGTTCCTCGGCGGCAGCGGGCTCCTGCTCGTTCATGACCCCGACCTGCTCCGAATCCTGGACGGATGGGTGGTATCGCTGCGCGAGGACGACTTCCAGAGCGTGCTACCGCTGCTGCGCCGAACATTCGGCGAGTTCGCGCCCTCCGAGCGTCGCAACATCGCCGACCAGCTCAAACACCTCGGTACGGATTCGCCTCGGCCCATCGAGGCCGAGCAGATCG
The DNA here is from genome assembly GCA_035261645.1 of Jatrophihabitans sp. Taxonomy (GTDB): domain Bacteria; phylum Actinomycetota; class Actinomycetes; order Mycobacteriales; family Jatrophihabitantaceae; genus Jatrophihabitans. Next base: position 3,897 of record DATFTS010000191.1, read on the forward strand.
ACGCAGAGCGTGCCGCCGGCGTTCTGCAGACGGTGGCAGGCATCCTCGAGGGAGCGCCACGATGACCGGCGCATCCGATCATGACCGCCTGCGCCGGTGGCGCTTATTGCTCGGATCGGCGGCCGAGGCGGGCTTGGCCGAAGGCTTCGCCGAGCGCTCAGCTGCCCTGCTCGGCAAGGACGATCGAGCGATGGACGCCGCCCTTGCGGCGCTCTACGACAGCGACCAGCGTCCGGCGCCCGGACCTCGCGGAGCCGACCTCGGTGCATCGGCGCCCTCGGTCGCGCGTTGGCTGGGCGACATCCGGGCCTACTTCCCGTCCAGCGTCGTGCAGGTGATGCAGCGCGACGCGATCGACCGGCTCAACCTCAAGCAGTTGCTGCTCGAGCCGGAGATGTTGTCATCGATCGAGCCCGATGTTCATCTGGTCGGCACGCTGCTGAGCCTGAACCATCTGTTGCCCGAGCGAACGAAGGCCACCGCGCGCCAGGTGGTCGGCAAGCTCGTCGCCGACATCGAGCGCCGGATCGCCAACCGGACCCGGACCGCCGTCGCCGGCGCGCTGAGCCGAGCTACCCGTTCGCGCCGGCCGAAGCTGCGCGATGTCGACTGGAACCGCACGATTGCGGCGAACCTGCGGCATTACGTGCCGGATCGGCGAGCTGTCATCCCGGAACGTTTGATCGGCTATGGCCGGCGACAGCAGATCGTCGCGCGCGACGTGGTGCTCGCGATCGACCAGTCGGGTTCAATGGCGTCGTCCGTCGTGTACGCGTCGGTGTTCGGGGCGGTGCTCGGGTCGATCCGCGCCCTCCGCACGTCGCTGGTCGTGTTCGACACCGCGGTCGTTGATCTGACCGATCACTTGCATGACCCGGTCGAAGTGCTCTTCGGGACGCAGCTGGGCGGGGGCACCGACATCAACAAGGCCATCGGTTACTGCCAGACCTTGATAACCCGCCCGCGCGACACCATCTTCGTGCTGATCTCCGACCTGCTCGAAGGCGGCGTGCGCGAGCAGATGCTTGCCCGGGTCGCGGCGATGGTGGAGTCCGGCGTGCATGTGGTCGCGCTGCTCGCGCTCTCGGACGACGGAGCACCGGTCTACGACGCTGACAACGCCTCGGCCCTGAGCGGGCTCGGCGTTCCGGCGTTCGCCTGCACGCCCGATGCGTTTCCCGAGCTGCTCGCGCTGGCCATCGAGGGTGGCGACATCACTGCGTGGGCGCACCGGAACGAGCTGGCGAGGCGGTGAACCTAGGCACGGCAGCGGCTACGTAGACTCAGCTGGTGGCCGGAACCGACCGGCGGTCGACGCCGCCCGACGAGGCTGCGGACGACCCGCCGCTGTCGGTCGAGGCGCTGACGGGCCCAGGGCGCGACGCTGCGTTGAGCCGGCTGCACGCGATGCTCTTGCGCGCGACCCGAGCCGAGCTGGCGCGTCGCGCGCCGCGCGTCGGCATCACCGGACCGGAACTCACCGACCTCGCGCACCAGGCCGCAGACGATGCGGTGGTGTCGATCCTGCGCCGGTTGTCGGAGTTCCGTGGCGAGAGCCGGTTCACCACGTGGGCTTACAAGTTCGCGATCCTCGAGGTCTCCAGCAAGCTGGGGCGGCACTTCTGGAACCGCCCGGCGCTCGCGCTGGAGCCCGAACAGTGGGAGCAGTTACCGGCCCGGTTCGGTGTCGCCCCTGAGTTGGCGGCAGAGGCACGGGACATGATCACGGTCGTCCGGGCGGCGGTGGACAACGTGCTCACCGAGCGGCAACGGCTGGTGTTCGTGGCGCTGGTTGTCCATGGTATTCCGCTGGACGCGTTGGCCGCGAAGCTGACGACCGACCGGAACACCTTGTACAAGGTGATGTTCGACGCCCGCCGTAAGATCCGCGCGGAACTCGTCACCAAGGGATACCTGATCGATCCGGCAAGGATGGTGACGTAGCCGTGCTCAGTGACGAGGCGCGAGGTGCGCTGGATCGATTCTTGACGACCGATCCGGCGGATGCGGGTTGCGACCAGACCATCGCACTGCTCGACGCCTACGTCGAAATGGTCGCCGCGGGCCAGGATCCGGAGCGGGCCTACCCCGGCATCGCCGCACACCTGCGCTCGTGCGGCCCCTGTGGCGACGACTTCGAAGGGCTGCTTCGGGCCGTGCTCGGGCCTGAGAGCGGCGACTGACCCTTCGCCCGCCACGTAGAGTTGGCCGGGCAATGCCGCGCGACCCGACACTCGACGAACGGCTCGACCAGATCGGTCGGCATCCCTTCCGCGCCAAGTTCCACCTCCGCCCGCACGAGCGGGCCGTGGTGACAGAACGCGGACTGCCGACGATGCGGATGCACGCGGGCGAGATCATCGCGAAACGGCTGGCGCCGGCCCAACCGGCCAAGGACGGCAAGCAGACTCCCTACCGCGGTCACCCCGTCTTCGTCGCCCAACATGCGACCGCTACCTGTTGCCGTACCTGCTTGCAGCGCTGGCA
>DATFTS010000192.1:0-7078 GCA_035261645.1 Jatrophihabitans sp.
TGAAGTAGGCGTACATCTCCGCGACCGAGCCGGCCGCGTCGCCGAGCCCGTCCACTGCGAAGCCGGCGTTCTGCAGCCGTACGAGGCCGGCAACCCACGGGTCCAACCGGGCCCGGTCGCACTCAGGGATGCCGAGCAGCCGGCCGAGAACGAACGTCGGGATAGGGGAGGAGAAGTCGCGGTGCAGATCGACCGTCTCGCCCGCCGCGGCCTTTCGCTCCATGACTTCGATCCTGGTGCGGACGAACTCGCGCAAGTCCGCCTCGAGCGCGGCGACGCGCCGCGGCGTGAACCCGGCGCCGATCAGGCCCCGCAGGCGGGTGTGTTGAGGCGGGTCGAGCATCACGATCGTCGGGGCTAGGCCCAGGTCGGCGATCTCGTTGCGGAAGGTGATGCCCTGGGCGGACGAGAAGAGGTCCGGCCGCCGGACGGCGTCCCAGATGTCGGCGAACCGGGACAGGACAAAGAAGTCGGGATCGCCGCCGCGGCCCGGGTGCAAGTGCACCGGATCGTGTTCGCGCAGCTGGCGGTAGGCGGCGTAGGGGTTCTCCAGCACCTGCGGGTCGTAGGCGTCGTAGCGCGACGGTGCAGTCATAACGCCTCCGGTCTAATGACGAACGTTAGTAACTATGCTGGGCCGATGGCGGTCGATGCAAGCGCAACTCGCGCCAAGTTGATGGCGGCCGGCGAGCGGCTGTTCGCCACCCAGGGCATCCACGGTGCTCAGATCCGCGAAGTCGTGCGCGCCGCGGACCAGGCGAACGACTCCGCGGTGCACTACCACTTCGGCTCGCGCGCCGGGTTGCTCGGCGCAATCTGCCAGCAGCACATCAACGCCATGGAGCCCGAACGGGAGCGGCGGCTGGCGGCGCAGGACGAGGCTCCGACGCTCGACACAGTGGTGACCGGCCTCGTGCGACCGATCGCCGACCGACTGCACAGCCAATCGGGGCGGTACTTCCTGCGTATTACCGCTCAACTGGCCGGGCACGCCGGAGTGCGCAGCGGATCACAGCCGCCGGCCATCGTGGGACCCGCGCTGCGCAGGCAACTGGATCAGGTCCGCGAACTCTGCGCGCAGCAAATGCCGGCAGAACTCGCCGGTGAGCGCGTCGCCGTCATGATCGGGACCCTGACGGCGGCACTTGCCGACCGGGCCGCCGCCATGGACGACGGCGCGCGGTTCGTGCTGGACGACGAGGCGTTCGTCGCGAACCTTGAAGCGATGCTGGTGGCGGCGCTGCGTGCTCCGGTGCCCGCTGTTTCGCGCTGACGCGCTACTGGATTGCGACGACCTTCGCTTTCAGCGAGCGGCCGGACGCGGCGGCGTAGCGAAGCGTGGCGCCCGCCTTGGCCCCCTGCAGCACCGTGCCGAGCGGACTGGTCGGGGTGATCACGTCCAGACCCTGGGCGGCCTCGTCCACCGTGCCGAGCAGGTAGGTCTCGGGGCCGTCACCCAGATCGACAGTGACGACGTCGCCGATCGCGACAGTCCCGTTGCCTTCGTGTGAGCGACGCGAGGGCAGCTCCGCCAGTTCCGTCTCCAGCGCAATGATCCGTTGCTCGAGCATCGCAAGCCGGATGTGACCGTCGACGTTCGTGGCGCGGTCGGCGTCGTCGCCGCTGCCGACCGGCGCGACCTCAGCGAGCAGTTCCTTGCGCTCGTGGTCGAGCTCGGCGAGGCGCGCAGACAGTGCGTCGCGGCGGGAATCGGCAGTCAAGGTGGCGGTCACGGAATGCTCCTCGTGGGACGTTCCTAGCTGGGCGGGCGGGTTGCCCGTTGCTCGCGTACAACCTCCTGTGGTCGGAGGTTATGCCCGTTCGTCATTGCAAGTTATGCGTGCGTGCCAGTGAATTCCTGTGCGCGCGTTAGTCGCCTCCTGTGTGGGTACCCCGCGCGTATGGCGGAACCACAAATGACGCCCGGCATCCCGGCTACCGAGCTCAGCGACGAGGATCTTGAGCGCGAGCTGAAGCACTGCCATGAGAAGTGGCACGAGATCTTCATCTCGGGCAGTGCGGAGCAGTTTCGTAACCTCACGTTGCGTACCCGCGAGCTCGAGCTGGAGTACCTGCGGCGCTTCCCCGACCGGGTGCGGGACGCTGCCGAAAAGTACGCGGTCTGAACCGCGTTTTGCCGGCTCAAGGGCCGGGTATCGGACGGGTATGACGCAGACACAGATAAAGAACGCACAGGACGTCGTCTCGTTCCTCAAGGCCCAGCACGAACAGGTGAAGAGCATGTTCGAGCAGGTGATCGCCACCCGCGGCGCGGAGCGTGAACAGGCGTTCTTCGAACTGCGCCGCATGCTCGCAGTACACGAGACTGCCGAAGAGGAGATCGTTCATCCCCGCGCCAAGCGGGAGATCGAAAACGGCGAGGCGATCGTCGAGGCCAGGCTCAAGGAAGAGCATGAGGCGAAGGAAGTCCTCTCCGAACTGGAGAAGCTCGACGTCGACAGCACCGAGTTCGAGACGAAGTTCCGGACTTTCCAGCAGAACGTACTGCAGCACGCAGAGGCTGAGGAGTCGCAGGAGTTTTCCAAGCTGCAGTCCGAACTCGACGAAGATCAGCTGAAGCGCATGCGCAACGCCGCGAAGATCGCCGAGACACTAGCTCCCACCCGCCCGCACCCCGGAGTGGAGTCGCCGGCCGAGAACATGATCGCCGGGCCGTTCGCGGCCATGCTCGACCGAGCCCGCGACGCGATCGTCGGGAAGGGCTGACCTTTACCTGATTCGTTGACGGCCCCGGGACTCCTCCCGGGGCCGTTCTCTGTCGCGACGACTCAGGTGTCTCTGTCGCGACGACTCAGGTGCGACACGGTCGGTGCCGATGCTTCCGGACGTGGCGTCCGGAGCCGGGCATCCTAGGCGGCCCAAAAGTGGGCGACTGCTCGAACCTGCCCTCGGTGACGAGTCTGACAGGACGCCACGGCGATGCGACGCCTGTCCCGGCCGTCACGAAGACTCGGCCGCGCAACAAATACATACGGGGGCTTGCGAAAGGTACAACCACGTGCATCGCCACCCCCGAATCCCATTTCTTGCCCGCCCTCTCCTTCGACGCTGGCTGATCGCGGCTGCGGTCTTGCCGCTGGTCGCCTGCATTGCCACCCTCGCCGCCGTGATCCCGGGCCGAAGCACCCCCGCGTCGGCCACCACCTCCACCTCGGCGCCCCGCGTGTTCGCCTACTACTACCTCTGGTGGAGTTCGGCGCATTGGAAGTCGGCGCTCGGATCTCACTATCCGATCAGCGCGAACCCGCTGCCACTGCCGGCCACGATCGGCCCGGACGGCTGCACCACGCACAGCAACTACACGGGCAACACGCTCACCGACGTGCCGAAGAAGATCTTCAGCCAGGACGACCCGGGGCAGATCGAGTCCGATGTCCGCGAGGCGGCCGCTGCCGGTTTGTCCGGTTTCGCCGTCAACTGGGTGGGCACCGGCTCGGCGAGCCAGACCGTGACGAGCAATCCGTACAGCCGGCGCCTGCAGTTGATGGTGAACGCCGTACACAAGGTGAACAGCGAGGGCATCCATTTCTCGCTGTGGCTGAGCTACAAGGCGTCCGCGAAGATCCTCAGTCAGAGCCAGATCTCCAACGATCTCGCCTACTTCCAGGCAAAGTACGGTTCGGACCCAGCGTTCGACCGCGCGCGGTCGTCCAAGCCCACCGTGATCTGGCAGGGCAGCCGCAAGTACCCGACCTCGACGCTGCAGCAGATCAGCACGAAGTTCCGTTCGAAGCTGCGGATTCTCGGTGACGAGACCACCTGGTCCAAGGCCCGTGCGCCGTACCTCGACGGCGACGCCTACTACTGGTCGTCGCAGAACCCGTACACGAACCCGCAGTCCTTCAGCCAGCTATCTGCACTGGCGTCCTCGGTCCGCGCGACCGGGACGAACCCTGACGGTTCGGGCAAGGTGTGGATCGCCCCCCTGATCCCGGGTTACAACAAGAAGCTCGCCGGCGGCTCGTCCTGCGTCCCGCGCAAGGGCGGGCAGACCATCCGCACGATCTACCGTGGAAACCTGGCCAGCAAGCCGGCGGACTTCGGACTGATCAGCTGGAACGAGGTCAGCGAGGGTTCGTACATCGACCCGATGACCCGCTACGGGAGTCAGGACCTCGCCGCGCTGAAGGCCGCGCGCGGCTGACGCCGGCGTCGACTGTGCGGCGGGCGTAAGGCGCTGACACTTGGGGCCGACCCCCAGGTGCAGGAATCGCCCGCCGCACAGGACAGGCCGGTCGCGCTGTCGTCGGCTCTCACTCTGGTCCCCGCGACACGCGCAGGGTGTTTGAACCGTTTCGCGCCCGAACACGTAGTGGGCTGCACAGCGGCGTTTGCCGCCAAACCTGCGTATCTGCGCTTCCCGGGGGATGTGGGTGTGATGCAGCAGCGGACAAGGCGCATGGCAATCATTACGGTGGCCGGCTCGGCACTCGTCATCGCCGGGACGGTCGGTGCTCCGATGGCCTCGGCCTCGCCACCGCACGGCAGCAGCGGGGTGTCGTTCTCGTCGACGCCGGTGACGTCAGCGATCGTGGCGCACTACACGGTCACCCCTCAGTCGCGCTCGCAGGCAACGGGCGGCCGCGCCGCGACGAACGGCAACGTCGACGACCAGTTGCCGGATCTCTCTCCGAAAGCGAAGCTGGCCGGCCGGGCTGCGCCGCGAGCCAGCACCCGAAGCAGCGCCGTGGCTCCGTTGCGCAACGGTGGTGCCGCGACGCCGCGGACGACGGCGAGCTTCATCGGACAGCAGGGTTCGAACATCACCTGCTCGTACTTCGCGATGGGCTGCAACCCGCCGGATATGGCGATCGCCGCCTCACCTCGGTTCGTCCTGCAGGGTGTTAACACGCAGTGGGAGGTTCTGGATCCGTCCGGTCGGGTCGCCTCCGGGTGGCCGGTCAGCACGCAGAGGTTCTTCGGGGTGCCGGACGAGTTCAACCCGGACGGGTCGGCCTGCGACCCCACCAGCGGGAACCAGCCGTTCCTGAGTGACCCACGTGCCTTCTACGACCGGGCGGACCACCGCTTCTGGGCCGCGACGCTGCAGGTCGAGGGCGCTCTCGGCATCGCGCCGAATTGCCCGTTCAAAACCGTCTACTACATCGCGGTCAGCCGGACCAGCGACCCGCGAGGCGCGTGGAACGTCTACGAGTTCGAAATGTCGCACGGCACGCCGTTCGCGGCCGACTTCACGCAGATCGGCCTCAACGGTGACGCGGTGTTCTTCTCGGCGAACATGTTCGGCCTGAAGGGCGGCTTCTTCGCGGAGATCTTCGAAGCGAACAAGGCGCAGATGGAGCGCGGCCGGGCCGACTTCACGGCGGATGGCTTCGCGAACCTGCAAGGCACCGGTCCGGGCACCGCGACCGCCGGTGTCGGGCCGTTCCTCGCCGACACCGTACAGCCGGTCCTCACGCTCAGCGGGGACCGATACGGCGACCGGTCGCGCTCGGACGGAGGCGCCGGCAGTCAAGACGGGCTGTTCGTGGACACGGTCGACGGTCCGGACCTGCTCAGCGGCAACCTGTGCTCGAATCCGACGACGGACGCCTGCAAGGGCCTGATCCTCTGGCGGATGCGTGACCCGATCGCCCACGATCACGGTGCCCGGGCGCCCACGCTGACAGCGACCTACCTGCCGCATACGAAGCCGTTCGCGTTCCCGCCGGCCGCGGACCAGCCCAGCTGCAACGCCTGCGTCGATGGCGACGACCTTCGCATCCCAGCCACGCCGGTCTTCATGGACGGGACGATCTACACCGGGTGGGGCACCGCGCTCGACAACGGCACGCAGGTGGTGCCGGCGATCGAATGGGCACAGGTCGACGTCAAGGGCGCGCACCACGCGTCCACCACCACCGGCTACTTCGCACTGCAGGGTGACAACGCCGCCACCTATCCCGCGTTCATGCCCGACGGCACCGGCCGGGTCGTCATGGTGTACGAGCACATGAGCCACACGACCTTTCCGGAGGCGAAGTACGTGGTGCACCGCAGCGGCGCACCGTTCACCGGAACGGGGCGGGTGCTCAAATCCGGTGAGGCCTCGTACCGCCCGAGCCTCTGTGGCACAGCCGCGCTTCCCGTCTGCCGCTGGGGCGACTACGAAGCGCTGTCGTCCGACGGCAACGGACGAGTGTGGCTCGCCGGCCAATATGCCAACACGCACACCGACCCGAACCTCGCCCCATGGTTCGGACGCAACTGGGGCACTTGGATCGGCGCGATCGGGAGCCCGTCGCGGCACGACTGAGTGCGCGCGTCCGCGATGATCGCGAGCACTGAGAAAGCGACTCGCAGGCGAGCAAGGGGGAGCCCGTTTGCATTCGCCCGCGTCGCTATCTCTCCAGCCAGTTAGCGACCGGGGCGAATGCAAACCGGGCCGGCCGGCGGCGCGAGATGGCAGTCTCGCCGGTTCTGACCAAGGCCCATGGGGACAGTGGACTTTAGGCCCGTCCCTGGCACGCGTGGTTCGCGAAACATCAAGGGTGACATCGACGGAGTCACCGGCATCGGGCGCGGGACCGTCGCGAACCGAGGAGTGCTGTCATGAAGCGACGTACCTTCGACGTCTTGGCCAGCGCGGTCGGGCTCGGGCTCGCTGTCTTGCTGATCGTCGGCGGCGGCCTGCTCACCTGGGCGCACAGCTTCGTCCAGGACGAGGTGCACAACCAGCTTGCCGCGCAGAAGGTGTACTTCCCGCCGAGCGGCGACCCGCAGCTGAAGGACCCGGCGTTCGCGGCGGTGCGGCAGTACGCCGGCCAGCAGCTGGTGACCGGAGAGCAGGCGGAGGTCTACGCGGACCACTACATCGCCAACCACCTGAAGAAGATCGGCGGCGGGCAGACCTACGCGCAGCTGAGCGGCAAGGCGTTGCAGGACCCGACTAACACCGCACTGCAGGCGCAGGTCGCCACGATGTTCAAGGGGGAGACGTTGCGGGGTCTGCTGCTCAACGCCTACGCCTTCGGCAAGGTGGGCGCCATCGCCGGCATCGCCGCCATCGTTGCCTTCGTCGGCGCCGCGGTGATGCTCGTGCTCGGCGCCTTGGGGC
>DATFTS010000193.1:0-5538 GCA_035261645.1 Jatrophihabitans sp.
GTGTGTGCTCGCCCTGCCCGTGCTGGGGCCTGCTCGCGATGAGGGCCCGGGCGGCGTGGAGGTCGGCCGGTGACTTGATCGCGATCAGCTCCACGCCGCGCAGCTCCCGCTTGGCGATGCCAGTCAGGACCCCGGCCGGCGCGAGTTCGACCACGCCGGTGACGCCGAGATCAGCACACGAGCCCATGCAGAGGTCCCAGCGCACCGGGAGGGTCACCTGCCGAACCAGCCGCTCCATCAGGTCGGTGCCCGTCACGACGCCCTGCCCGTCTGCGTTGGACAGCAGGATCGGCCGCGGGTCGGCTGGTTGTAGGCCGGCCGCGTACGCGCCGAGCGCCTCGGCCGCCGGCGCCATGTAGTGCGTGTGGAACGCGCCCGCAACGGCGAGTGGCCGTACCCGGGCGCCGGCCGGCGGCTCTTCTGCGAGCTTTTCGAGCGCGTCCAGTGCGCCGGCGGCGACGATCTGGCCTGCGCCGTTGCGGTTGGCGGCGGTCAGCCCGGCCGCCTCGATCGCGGCGACGACGACGTCCGGCTCGCCACCGAGCAGGGCCGACATGCCAGTCGGGGTCAGGGCGCAGGCAGCGGCCATCTCAGCGCCACGGCGTCCGGCGAACGCGACCGCCTCGACCGGAGACAGCGCTCCGGACACCGCGGCCGCGGTGAGCTCACCGACGCTGTGACCGGCGACAACGCGCTCCACGCCGTCCTCGAAGCCCAGCTGGCCGGCCGCGATCACCCCGAGCGCCACCAGCAACGGCTGGGTGACCGCGGTGTCCTTGATCTCGTCGGCGTCTGCGGTCGTGCCCAGGCGCGCGAGATCCAGGCCGGTGACCTCGCTGAATTCGCCCACCTGGTCGGCTACGCCGGGCAGTTCGAGCCACGGAGCCAACATGCCGGGCGACTGGGCGCCCTGACCGGGAGCGAAGACGGCAATCACGCTTCTCACAATGACGGCTTGCACGGGCGCGGCGCGACGGCGACACCCACAGGGATGTGGAGCCCGGTTTGTAGGTTCCATTCAAGCACTGCGTCCAGATTGCGGTGATGTAGCGGAACACGTTGTCGGGTTAACTGAACGTTTCCAACCTGCCGAGGACGAGTGCCACACGTAGCGTGAGCGCGCCGCGCGCGTCGCTAGGCACCTCGCCACACACGTCGGCGACCCGGCGCAGCCGGTAGCGCACCGTGTTCACGTGCACGAACAACGCTCGGGCGGTGGCCTCGAGAGCGCCGCCGGTGTCGAGGAAGGCGGCCACCGTCTCCAGCAGCACGTCGCCCGCCTCGACCAGCGGGCGGTAGACCGTATCGACGAGCTGCGCCCGCGCGTCGGCGTCTCCGGCAAGCGCGCGCTCGGGCAGCAGCGCGTCGGCGCTCACCGGCCGCGGCGCGGTGGGCCAGGCCTGCACCGCGCGCAGCCCGCTCAATGCCGCCTGGGTCACGGCGGCAGCGGCCGACGCGTCCTTCGCCGGCGGGCCGACCACCACTGGGCCGTCGCCGAACGCCGGCAGAAGTCGAGTCGCCAGCTCCATCGGGTCCGCTCGACCCCCGACCACGACCACCAGTCGCTCGGCGTGCACTCCGGCCATGGCGTCGAGGCCGAGCCGGCGCGTCACGGTGTGCAGCTCGGCAAGTGCCGCTTCGGCCGGGCCATCGGGCGCGCTGCCGACGATGGCGGCGATCGGCCCGGCTTCGTGCCAGCCCAGCGCCGCAAGCTGGCTGGGCAATGGGTCACCGACCGGTGAGCCGCTCACCAGGTTGTCGATCACCAGCGCTTCGAGGCGCTGGTCCCACGAACCGCGGTTCTCGGCCGCGCTCGCGTAGACGCGCGCGGCGGCGAAGGCGATCTCACGACTGAAGCGCAGCAGCTCCTCGCGCACCACATCTGCGTCGTCGGCCCCGGACAGGCTGGGCAGGTTGTCCTCGGCCACCGCGATGGCGGTGCGGACCAGCTCAACGGTTTGCTGCAGCGACACCGAACGGGCCATCGCCTGCGGCGCAGCGGCGAACACCTCGCCGGTCAGGCGCAGGACGTCGTCGGGGGAGCGCAGCCAGTCGACGTACGAGGACAGGCCGGCCTGCGCGACGAGGGTGACCCAGGAGCGCTGGTCCGAGGGCAGTTCACGAAACCATGGCAGCTCGTCATCCATGCGCGCCACGCTCTGCGTCGCCAGCCGGCCGGTGGCCTGCTCGATGCGCCGAATGGTCTCGTCCTTGACCCGACGGCGGCCTTGCCCGGCGCCTTGCCCAGCAGCACGTGCGCCCGCGTCCACTTGCATAGGGTGCCACGGCCGCCGGCCGACCCACGGATACCGTGGGCGAGTGAGCTCGCGCCGCGACCCTGCCACCGACCTGCGGCAGATCGCGTTCCTGCTCGAGCGCGCCAGGGAACCGACCTATCGGGTGCGCGCGTTTCGCAACGCCGCGGCGGCTCTGGACGGACTGTCGGTCGGGGAGATCGGCGAGCGCGTTGCCGCCGGCACGCTGCAGGAGCTGGCCGGCGTGGGCAAGGTGACGGCGCTGTGCATCACGGAGTCGCTGCGCGGCGAGGTGCCGGTGTATCTGCGCCGGCTGGAGGCCACCGAGGACACCCCGCTAGAGCAGGCAGCCGCGGCGATCCGCTCCGCGCTTCGCGGCGACTGCCATACGCACTCGGACTGGTCCGACGGCGGTTCGCCGATTCGCGAGATGGCGCTGACAGCGCGCGCGTTGGGCCACGAGTACGTCGTCCTCACCGATCACTCGCCCAGATTGACCGTCGCCAACGGGCTGTCCGCGGAACGGCTGGAGAAGCAGCTTGACGTCGTCGCGGAACTGAATGCGGAGTTCGCCGATCAGGCTGCCGCCGGCGACGCGTCGCCGTTTCGCATCCTCACCGGCATCGAGGTGGACATCCTGGAGGACGGTTCGCTGGACCAGACACCGTCGCTGCTCGCCCGCCTCGACCTCGTGGTCGCGAGCGTGCACTCCAAGCTGCGGATGCCGGCCGACGAGATGACGCCACGCATGGTGGCCGCGATCTCCAATCCGCACACCGACGTCCTCGGCCACTGCACCGGCCGGTTGATCACCGGTGGACGCGGTACCCGGCCGGAGTCGCAGTTCGACCCGGACATCGTCTTCGCCGCCTGTGTGCAGTTCGGGGTCGCGGTCGAGATCAACTCCCGGCCGGAGCGGCTGGATCCGCCGAAGCGGCTGCTGCGGCTGGCCGTCGAGGCGGGCGCTCTGTTTGCCATCGACACCGACGCGCACGCGCCCGGTCAGCTGGACTGGCAGCGCAACGGCTGCGAACGTGCCGCGCGGTGTGGCGTGCCAGTGGAGCGCGTCGTCAACAGTTGGGCCATGGACGACCTGCTCGCGTGGACCGCCGGCCATCCGGTCCGCCGGTGACAGTCATTCGCCGCGCGAGCGAGCGGTATGTCACCACGCAGCCCGGCATCACGACGTGGAGTTGCTTCTCGTCCGGCCCGAACTTCGACCCCGACAACGTCTCGTTCGGCCGGCTGATCACCTGCGACGAGCACCTGGTCGCGCCCGGGGCCGGCTTCGAGTCCCACGCCCATGCACGCGTCGAGTTGGTGAGCTGGGTTCTGGACGGGACGTTGGAGCACCGTGACGAGGCAGGGCGGCGGCAGCTGATCATTGCGGGGGCAGCGCAGTACCAGCTGACCGGCACCGGCATCCGGCACGCCGAGCTCAACGCGTCGTCCCTCGAGCCGCTGCACTTCGTCCAGCTGGGGTTGCTTACCGACGAGGAACTGCCCGCATACGACGTGGCCGCACCGCCGCTCACGCTCACTGCTGGCCGCTTTGACGTGCTTCGCCGCTGCCGCAGCACACGGATCGTCGCGCCGCTCGTCCACCTGTTCGTCGCTATCGGCAACTTCCACGTCGCTGGCCATGATCTCGTCAGTGGCGACTCGGTGCGTGCCACTGACGCGGTTGAGATCGACGGCGACGGCGAACTGCTCGTCGTTACTGTCGACGTATGAGCATGCCGACCGTAAACCTCAACGGACTGACCGTATCTGCCCAGGGGCTGGGCTGTATGGGGATGAGCCAGCACTACGGCCCCACCGATTGGGACGAGTCGATCGCGACCATCCATCGCGCGCTGGAACTGGGCGTCACGTTCCTCGACACCGCGAACGTCTATGGCATGGGCCACAACGAGGTGCTGGTCGGGCGCGCGATTGACGACCGTCGCAACGACGTCCAGCTTGCGACGAAGTTCGGCATCGATCGCGACGAGGGTTTGCAGAATCGGCGAATCCGCGGAAACCGGAGCTACGTCAAGGCGTCCTGCGAGGACTCGCTGTTGCGTCTCGGCGTCGACTACATCGATCTCTACTACATGCACCGTCCGCCGCAGGACGTCGAGATCGACGAGACGGTGGGCGCGATGGGCGAGCTCGTGCAGGAAGGCAAGGTGCGCTTCGTAGGGCTGTCCGAGGTCGACGATGCGCTGCTGCGCCGCGCCCACGCCGTTCACCCCATCACGGCCGTGCAGAGCGAGTACTCGCTGTGGACGCGCGACCCTGAGACGACCGTGCTCAACGCGCTACGCGAGCTCGGCGTGGCGCTGGTGCCCTTCTCGCCGCTGGGGCGCGGCTTCCTCACCGGCACGCTCGACCCAGGGACCTTCACGTCGGGCGACTTCCGGGCGACGAATCCGCGGTTCACCGGCGACGCCGCTGACGCGAACCGTGTCATCGCGCAGGCAGTAGCTGCGGTGGCCGGGCGCAAGGGCGTCGCGCCGGCACAGGTGGCACTCGCCTGGGTGCACGGACGTGGCGAGCAGCTCGGCATCCCGGTGGTGCCGATTCCGGGGACCAAGCGGCGCAAGTGGCTGGAGCAGAACGTGGCGGCACTCGACGTCAAACTCGATGACGCCGATCTCGCCGAGCTCGATCCGCTTGCCGAGCGGGTGGTCGGCGGGCGCTACTGACGTTCGCTCGCCGGGCGGCAGGTACTTCCGGCTGCTACGTTGCGCGCGATGAGGTGGTTGCTGCGCGCGTCCCTCGCGGTCAACGCTGCGCTGGGGTTGGCGCTGGCCAGACGGCTGCGGCATCGGGCGATGCTCAAGGCCGGAGTCATCAACGCGCCGGAGCAGGACTTCGCCGCCGTGGCCCGTGAGACGTTCGCGCCTGCCGAAGCGGGCTCGGTGGCCTTCGTGGGTGATTCGCACGTAGCGCTCGGCCCGTGGCTCGAGGTGCTCACGCCGTATCGCAACCGCGGCATCTCCGGCGCGAAGATCGCCGACGTCTCGACGTGGATCGACAGCGTGCTGGCCGACCGTCCCGGCCGGCTGGTGTTGATGATCGGGAGCAACGACGTGTACTTCGGCGTGCCGCGGGCGCAGTCAATGGCGGCCGCCCGCCAGCTGTTCGACCGCATTGCAGAGCAGGCCGGTTGCCCGGTCACAGTCGTGTCGCTGCCGCCGATCAAGGTGGAGCGACGCTCGGCGAAGACGATGAACACCGCGCTGCGCAAGCTCGCGGATGAACGCGGTTTCGGATGGCTGGACATCCACTCGACCCT
>DATFTS010000194.1:0-3130 GCA_035261645.1 Jatrophihabitans sp.
AGCTTTCGCAGTTGATCGACGGTCTTCGGTGTGGCCGAGACCCGCGTCTCGCCAGGTTTCGACTCGCGGATCACCCCGATGCGCACAAGGAAACTCCGTTCAGGATCGGACGCGGCGAACGTTAGCGAAGCCTCGCTGCGGCCGGTGCACCGGTGTGCCGTGGCTCACCGCACGCCGAAACCGGCGCCACCCTGCCGAAATTGGTAGACTAAGCACTCACCCGCCCGGTCTGACAGGCCTGTGGGCGTCCCCGAACCCTCGTAGAGAGCCCAAACGTGTCCGGTAGCGTGTCCGCCCCCGAAGGCATTACCAACCCGCCGATCGACGAACTGCTCGAGCGCACGCAGTCCAAGTACGCGCTCGTGATCATCGCGGCCAAGCGCGCTCGGCAGATCAACGCGTACTACAGCCAACTCGGTGAGGGGCTGCTCGAGTACGTCGGCCCGCTGGTCGAGACCGCTCCTCAGGAGAAGCCGCTCTCGATCGCCCTTCGTGAGGTGAACAGCGACCTGATCGAGTGGAAGCCGACAGCCGCCGCCAATCCACCCGCCGAGAGCTGATCTCCGTCACACTGTTGGCGTGAGCCGAGTCGTCCTGGGCGTAGGCGGCGGAATCGCCGCCTACAAGGCTGCCGACCTGCTGCGCAAGCTGACCGAGGCCGGACATGACGTCCAGGTCGTCCCCACGGACTCGGCGCTGCGCTTCGTCGGCGCACCCACGTGGGCCGCGCTGTCCCATCACCCGGTCGCCGTCGATGTGTGGACCGGCGCCGAGGACGTGCCGCATATGCAACTCGGGCGGCAAGCAGCGTTGGTCGTCGTTGCGCCGGCGACGGCCGACCTGCTGGCCCGCGCGGCCCACGGGCTGGCCGACGACCTCCTCACCAACACGCTGCTCACCGCGCGCTGCCCGGTGCTCTTCGTCCCGGCCATGCACACCGAGATGTGGGAGCACCCGGCAACCGCCGAGAACGTCGCGACACTGCGCCGCCGGGGAGCCGTGGTGCTCGAGCCGGCGTCCGGCCGACTGACCGGCGCCGACACCGGCAAGGGGCGCATGCCCGAGCCCGACGAGATCGCGCGGTTCGCCGAACTGCTGCTGGCCCGGCGTGCGGCGCTGCCGTACGACCTGGCCGGGCGGCACGTCGTGGTGAGCGCCGGCGGTACCCGCGAGCCGCTGGATCCGGTGCGCTTCCTGGGCAACTCCTCGTCGGGCAAGCAGGGCTATGCACTAGCTGCGGTCGCCGCCGCGCGCGGCGCGCGGGTCACACTCGTCGCGGCCAATGTGGACCTGCCGGACCCGGCCGGTACGGACGTCGTCCGCGTCGGTAGCGCGCTCGACCTGCGAGAAGCCGTGCACAAGGCCGCACAGGACGCCGACGTCGTCGTGATGGCTGCCGCGGTCGCCGACTTCCGGCCGGTAGCCACCGCGGAGTACAAGATCAAGAAGTCGGAGCACCGGCCGGCGCCGATCGAGCTGACGCAGAATCCGGACATTCTCACCGAGCTGGTCGCCGCCAAGCGTCCCGGTGCGCTCATCGTCGGGTTCGCTGCGGAGACGGGCGACGACCGCGCATCGGTGCTCGAGCACGGGCGCGCCAAGCTGGCGCGCAAGGGCGCAGACCTGCTGGTCGTCAATGCCGTCGGCCCGGGGAAGGCCTTCGGCCAGTCGCACAACGCCGGCGTCATCCTCGGCGCCGACGGAAGTGAGACCGTCGTCGACTTCGGGCCGAAGCACGTGCTCGCCGCCGCGTTGTGGGACGCCGTCGCCGCCCGCATCGTCACCTGACGTGTCATTCGCTCGTTGGCAGCGGGTAGTGAGCGTCGGGACGGCCTGTTTCAGGCTGCCCGGATAGACTTAATCGCATCGACAAGACCGCCGGGAGTCCTTTGTGAGTCGTCGCCTGTTCACGTCCGAGTCCGTCACTGAGGGACACCCGGACAAGATCGCTGACCAGATCAGCGACTCGATCCTCGACGCGCTGCTCACCGAGGACCCGCAGAGCCGGGTTGCGGTCGAGACGCTGATCACGACGGGGCAGGTGCACGTAGCCGGCGAGGTCACGACCGAGGCCTACGCCGACATCCCGACCATCGTGCGCGAACGCATTCTCGAGATCGGCTACGACTCCTCCCGCAAGGGTTTCGACGGCGCGTCCTGCGGTGTTGCCGTCTCGATCGGCTCGCAGTCACCGGATATCGCGCAAGGCGTCGACAATGCGTACGAGGCGCGCACCGGGCAGAACGTCGAAGACCCGCTCGAGCGGCAGGGCGCCGGCGACCAGGGGCTGATGTTCGGCTTCGCCGTCGACGAGACGCCGGAACTGATGCCGCTGCCCATCTCGCTCGCGCACAAGCTCGCGCAGCGGCTCTCCGCAGTGCGTAAGGACGGCACCGTGCCGTACCTGCGTCCGGACGGCAAGACCCAGGTGACGATCGAGTACGTCGACGACAAGCCCAAGCGGTTGGACACCATCGTCATCTCCAGCCAGCACGCCTCCGACATCGACCTCGACACGCTGCTCAAGCCGGACATCGAAGAGCACGTCGTCCGTCCGGTCATCGCAGACCTGGGCATCGACATCGACGGTTACCGGCTGCTCGTCAACCCCACCGGCCGCTTCGAGATCGGTGGCCCGATGGGCGACGCGGGCCTGACCGGCCGCAAGATCATCGTTGACACGTACGGCGGGTACGCGCGTCACGGTGGCGGCGCCTTCTCGGGCAAGGACCCGTCGAAGGTCGACCGTTCAGCCGCTTACGCGATGCGCTGGGTAGCGAAGAACGTCGTCGCCGCCGGGCTGGCGAGCAAGTGCGAGGTGCAGGTCGCCTACGCGATCGGCAAGGCCGAGCCGGTCGGGCTGTTCATCGAGACCTTCGGCACCGAGACCGCCGACCCGGCGAAGATCTCCGAGGCGATTCTCGCGACGTTCGACCTGCGCCCGGCAGCGATCATCCGCGACCTCGACCTCAAGCGGCCCATCTACGCCCAGACCGCTGCCTACGGCCACTTCGGTCGCGAGCTCGCCGACTTCACCTGGGAGCGCACCGACCGCGCCGACCAGCTCAAGAAGCTCGTGCACGACTGACTCACCCCGCCTTTCCTCCGCTCGGGACGCTGTGGCTGCGTC
>DATFTS010000195.1:0-5114 GCA_035261645.1 Jatrophihabitans sp.
CCGGCAGGTGCCGCAGACGCCGCCCTTGCACGCGAACGGGAGGTCGGGACGCACCCGCTGCGCGGCGTCGAGGATCGCGACGCCGGCCGGGATCTGCACGGTGGTGGAGCGTCCGTCGAGGATCACCCTTACCTCGGCCCCCGCACCGACCGGGCCCTCGACGTGGTGCACCTCGGCGGGTGGGGCGTCCTCGACATAGAACAGTTCGCGGTGGATCTGCCGCCGCTGCACGCCGAGCGAGGTCAGCACGTCGATCGCGTCGGTCACCATCGCATACGGACCGCACAGCCACCAGTGGTCCACCGCCTGCACGTCGACGGTCACGGGCAACAAGGTGCGCAGCCGATCGGCGTCGAGGCGACCACTGAACAGCTCGACCTCCTGCGCTTCGCGGGAGAGAACGTGGACCACCTGCATGCGCGCCGGGTAACGATCCTTCAGGTCGGCCACTTCGTCGGCGAACATGACCGTGCTCGCGCGGCGGTTGCCGTACAACAGCGTGACGGTCGACTTCTCCGACGCCGCGAGCACAGACGCGGCGATGGAGATCATCGGCGTGATGCCCGAGCCGGCCGCGATGAGGACGTGCTGGCCAGGCACCTCGAGATCGGGGGTGAACGCGCCGGACGGCGGCTGCACCTCGACGAGGTCGCCCGGACGTACGTCGTGCACCAGCCAGCCGGACACGGCACCGCCGACGACCTCGCGCACGCCGATGCGCGGCGCTGTGCCGGCCGGTGCGCAGATGGAGTACGAGCGGCGCTCCTCGCCCCTCCGGACGGTCAGCGACTGGCCGGGCTTGAAGGCAAACAACGGCGTGAGCGCGTCCGGAACCGCGAACGTGACCGCGGCGGCGTCGTCAGTGAGTTGCTCGACGCGCGCAACGGCCAGCGGGTGGAACCGCGTGGTCACAGGCTCTTCACCGCCTCGAACGGCTCGGCGCAACTGCGGCAGCGGTACAGCGCCTTGCACGCTGTGGCGCTGAACGCCGCGGTTTCGACCGTGGCGGCGGACCCGCAGTGCGGGCAGGTCACAGCCCGTCGCGGCTCGAGAGTGACCGGAATGGGTCCGGACGTGCGCCGGGCCGGTGCGGGCGGCGCGATGCCGGCGGCGGCCAGCTTGCGGCGACCTGCCGGGGTGATCCAGTCAGTCGTCCAGGGCGGGGACAGCTGCGCGCGGACCTCCACCCGCTTGAATCCCGCCGCGCGCAACCGGTGTTCCAGGTCGGCGCTGATCTCGCGCAACGCCGGGCAGCCGGAGTAGGTGGGCGTGATGGTGGCGACCACACAGCCATCGGCGTCGTCGACCGCGCGGAGAATGCCGAGATCGGCCACCGTCAGCTGCGGCAGCTCCGGGTCGGGGGTCGCGGCCGCCACTGCCCACGCGCGGCTCGTCGCTGCGCTCACCAGGTCGCATCCGGATAGGTGCGTGCGACGCTCTGCAGCTCGGCGAGCAGATGGCCAAAGCTCTCGGTGTGCACTCCGTCGCGGCCGGACCGCCCGCCGACCATCGCGCGCGGGGCGGCTTGCGGACGATCGAGCGCGGCAGTCGCGAGGACGGTCTCGATCGCGACGTCGAAGCCAGCACGCGGCGCGGTGACGAGGTCGATTGGATCAGGTCGGAACAGCTCATCCACCAGTGGCCACAGCGCGTCGAGTGCTGCCTGCATCCGTTGCTTGGACAGTTCGGTGCCGTCGCCAAGGCGCACCACCCACTGCGCCGCATAGTCGCGGTGATAGGTCACCTCGTTCACGCCCTTGGCCGCGATGGCCGCCAGCACCGGATCGGCGAAGGCGGCGAGCTCCTGTAGCAATTCCAGCCGCCAGCTGCTGAACACCAGCAAGCGGGCGACCAACTGCGCGAAGTCGGCGTCGGCGTGCTCGACCAGCCGGACGTTGCGGAACTCCTGCTCGCTCCGGAAGAACGCGAGCTCGTCCTCGGTGCGCTCGAGCACGGTGCCGGCGCGCGAGAGCAGCAAGCGCGCCTGGCCGAGCAGGTCGAGCGCGATGTTCGCCACCGCGGTCTCCTCCTCCAGCTCCGGCAGCCGGGTCATCCACTGCTGCAGGCGGTGGCTGTAGACGAGCGCGTCGTCGCCGAGGGCAAGGCAGAACGTCGCCAGGGCGCCCGCGTCCATACCGTCCGGTATGGAGGTGTCGATACCGGCGAGCGCGTCGGCGAAGCCGGTGCCGAACGCCCAGCGGTGGTCGTCCGTGGCGTCGGCGAGGATGTCGTACGGGTTGTCGTCGGACATGGTGCTCACATGTGCGGAACGTCGTCGGGAATCGTGTAGAAGGTCGGGTGCCGGTAGACCTTGTCGCCGGACGGTGCGAAGAACGGGTCCTTCTCATCCGGGCTGGATGCGGTGATGTCGGTGGCCTTGACGACCCAGATGCTCACACCCTCGTTGCGGCGGGTGTACAGATCACGTGCATGCCGCAGCGCCATCTGTGCGTCCGCCGCGTGCAAGGACCCGACGTGCACGTGGTTGAGCCCCCGCTTCCCGCGGAGGAACACCTCGTACAGCGGCCACGCACCCTCGGTTTGCATTCGTCCGTGCTCCTATCGCGCCGAGTTAGCGACGCCGGCGGATGCAAACCGGTGCTTGGCGGCGTGCGCGACGGCGGCTTCGCGCACCCAGGCGCCGTCGTCGTGCGCGGCCTTGCGATGCGCGACGCGCTGCGCGTTGCACGGGCCGTTGCCGGCGATCACCGCCTCGAACTCCGCCCACGGCACGTCCCCGAAGTCGTAATGACCGCGCTGCTCGTTCCAGCGCAGCTGCGGGTCAGGCAGCGTCACGCCCAGCTTCTCGGCCTGCGGAACGGTCATGTCGACGAACCGTTGCCGCAGTTCGTCGTTGGTGTGCCGCTTGACGCCCCAGGTCATCGACTGCGCCGTGTTGGGCGAGCGGTCGTCCGGTGGGCCGAACATCATCAGCGACGGCCACCAGAAGCGGTCGGTCGCGTCCTGCACCATCGCCCTTTGCGCGTCGGTGCCGCGCATCATCGTCATCAGCAGCTCATACCCCTGCCGCTGATGGAACGACTCCTCCTTGCAGATGCGGATCATCGCGCGCGCGTACGCGCCGTACGACGAGCGGCACAGCGGAACCTGGTTGCAGATCGCGGCACCGTCGACCAGCCAGCCGATGACGCCGACGTCGGCGTAGGTGAGTGTCGGGTAGTTGAAGATCGACGAGTACTTCTGCCGGCCGGTGATCAGCTTCTCGGTCAGTTCCGCGCGATCGGCGCCGAGCGTCTCGGCGGCGCTGTAGAGGTACATGCCGTGGCCGGCCTCGTCCTGCACCTTCGCGATCAGGATCGCCTTGCGGCGCAGCGACGGAGCCCGGGTGATCCAGTTGCCCTCGGGTTGCATGCCGATGATCTCGGAGTGAGCATGCTGCGCGATCTGCCGGATCATCGTCGCCCGGTAGGCGTCCGGCATCCAGTCGCGCGGCTCGATCCGACGGTCGTGCGCGATGGTCGCGTCGAAGTGCTGCTGCAGCGCGGTTTGGTCGACGGCGGTCATGACGAGGGCCACTCCTTCGCCACCATCGTGAGCACGTCGTACTGCGCGGCGACCGAGCCGTCCTGCTTCGTCACCTCCGCGTCCCAGCGAACCTCGCCGTGTGCGCTGTCACCGCGCGGCGTGATCGCCTTGCAGGTCAAGGTCACGGTGAGTTCGTCCCCGGGGTAGACCGGAGTCAGGAAGCGGAGATCGTCGATGCCGTAGTTGGCCAGCACCGGGCCCGGCTCAGGATCGACGAAGAGACCCGCGGCCAGCGAGACCACCAGGTAGCCGTGGGCGACGATGCCGTCGAAGAACGGATTCGCGGCTGCGGCGTCGGCGTCGGTGTGCGCGTAGAACGTGTCACCGGTGAACTCGGCGAAGTGCGCCACGTCGTCGTCGGTCACGCGGCGCGGGCCTGCGGTCACCGAGTCGCCGACGCGCAACTGCGCGAGGGACTTCCGGAACGGGTGAACTCCATCGCTCGCGCGCTCGGCGCCGCGCACCCAGCGGCCGGTGATCGCGCCGAGGACGGCCGGGCTCGCCTGCACCGCAGTGCGCTGCATGTGGTGCGCGACGCCTCGGATCCCGCCCATCTCCTCGCCGCCGCCGGCCCGGCCCGGACCGCCGTGGACGAGCATCGGGAGCGGCGAACCGTGCCCCGTCGACTCGGCTGCGTCGTTGCGATCGAGCACGAGCAGGCGCCCGTGCCAGGGGGCCACGCCGAGGACAACATCGCGGGCGAACGCGCTGTCGTTCGTGACCACGGAGCCGGCGAGGCTGCCTTGACCGCGCGCGGCCAGCGCGATGGCGTGCGCGGGGTCTCGGTAGCCGATGATCGTGCTCACCGGCCCGAACGCCTCCACCTCGTGCGGCTCGGCGCGCTCGGCGTCGTCGGCTTTGATCAGTACCGGAGAGATGAACGCTCCACGTTGCGCGTCGGCGCCGACCACGTCGACGTGGTCCGGATCGCCGAAGACGGCAGTGCCGACCGAGAGCAGCGACTTCAGCGACCGACGGACCTCTTCGCGCTGATCCAGACTCGCCAAGGCGCCCATGCGCACCGACTCGTCGGCGGGGTTGCCTACCGTGACCTTCGCGAGCCGCGTTGCGGCCGCTTCGGCGACGGCGTCGACGAGCGAGACGGGTACCAGAGCACGACGGATCGCGGTGCACTTCTGGCCGGCCTTCACCGTCATCTCGGTGACGAGCTGCTTCACGTACAGATCGAACTCAGGGGTACCTGGTGTCGCGTCCGGGCCGAGGATCGAGCAGTTCAGCGAATCCGCTTCGGCGTTGAAGCGGACTGCGCGCGAGACCACGGTCGGATGCGTACGAAGGCGATGCGCCGTGGACGCGGAGCCGGTGAACGAGACCAGATCCTGGTCGATGAGGTGGTCGAACATGTCGCCGACGCTGCCGCAGACGAACTGCAGAGCACCGTCGGGCAGCAGCTGCGACGCGACGATCAGCTCGATGAGCTTGTGTGTGAGGAACGCCGTCGTCGTCGCCGGCTTAATGACGCTCGGGACGCCGGCGAGGAATGCGGGGGCGAACTTCTCCAGCGGCCCCCACACGGGGAAGTTGAACGCGTTGATCTGCACCGCGAC
>DATFTS010000196.1:0-4576 GCA_035261645.1 Jatrophihabitans sp.
GTGTCGCCGTCGCGATCGTCGTCCTCCGGCTACTGCCCTATGTCGGCCGGCTCGCGGTGCGCTCGACGCGCGACTCGCGCCGCATCGCGTCGTTCCTCGCGGTCCGGCAGATCGTCCGGCGGCCGGCAGGTGCCCGCGTCCTGCTGCCGGTTGGTATCGCGCTCGCGCTGGCCACTTTCGCGCTGATCAACTGGTCGGTCGCGGACACGAACCGGTCGGCGCGCGCCCTGAATCAGGCGGGCGCGTCGACCGTGCTGCAGGTCCAACCGGGCCCGGAGGTCACCGACCTGCGCGCCGCGGTTGACCGCGCCGACCCGAGTGGCAACTCGATGGCCGCGGTGTACGTGCAAAACGGCCGCTCGACGCCGATGCTCGCCGTCGATACCGAGCGGTTCGCCGGGGTGGCCGCGTGGCGCGACAACTACTCGGACACGTCCCTGCCGCAACTGCTGGACACGATCCGCGGCCCGGCCGCGCCGTCGATCACCCTCGTCGGCGACCGGCTGCGACTCGGCGTGCAGGTGACCCAGGCACTGCCGCGCAAGCTGGACCTGACCGTCTACGTGACGAACGCCGAGCATCTGCAGACCGGGTACCTGGTGCAGCTCGACGGCCGGTCCGGCAGCTACGCCGTCGAGCTCGGGCAGAGTTGCGTGCATCCGTGCCGGGTCACCGGGCTGCGCATCGAGCCTGCGGGTGCTGATGCGACGTTGCCGCGGCGCGGCGTGATCGATGCCGCCGTGTCGGCACAGGTGCACGTGAACGGCGGCTGGCAACCGGTGGACGGGTTCGACAAGGCCGATCGCTGGCGCGACGACGAGTCGGGGCTGACCCGCATCCAGGACGGGTCGCCGGCGTTGCAGGTCGAGCTCATCCAGAACTCGGTCGGGCAATGGCCGTCGCTGATCTCGAGGGACATGCCATCGCACCTGACCGCGGTGCTCGCATCCGGCACCGCCGGGCTCTACCCCGGGGCGTCCGCGCACGACGCGGCGTCGTTCGGAATCGACGACCGCTCGCAGCCCATCGACGGGGTGCTCGAAGCGGTGGCACTGCCCGAACTCGACCGGTACGGAGTGCTCGTCGACTACGGGGTCGCCCTGGACGAGATGATCATCCGGCCCGGCGGGCAGAGCCGATTCCAGGTGTGGCTGTCGGCGGACGCACCGCCGGACATCCGGGCGCAGCTGGCCAAGCAAGGTGTGATCGTCACCGGCGCGGTGCACGCAAGCACCTTTCGCAGCTCGCTCGACCACACCGGACCGGCATTCGCCGACGAGTTGTTCCTCGTGGCCGCGGTCACCGCTGTGCTCCTGGCCGTCGGTGCGGCGTTGCTCGCAGGCGTCACCACGGCGCGCCGTCGCGCCTATGAGGTCGCCGCGCTCGAAGCAGCGGGTGTGCCGGGCCGCGCGTTGCACCGATCGCTCGTCGTCGAGCAGGCGCTGCTGCTCGGCATCGGGTTGGTCGTCGGCGTCGGTGCCGGGCTGGCCGGATCCGCCCTTGCGCTGCCGAGCACGCCGTTCTTCGTCACCGAGGACGTCGGCCCGCCGATCGACCACAACCTGCCGTGGGGTCTGGTGAGCATCCTCATCGGCTCACTGGTCGCGGTCTTCGCGCTGACCTGTCTCGCCGTCTCGTGGCTGGTCGCCCGCCACGCGACGGCCGCCCGCTTCCGGGAGGCGCAGCAATGATAGGCGTGGACGTGCGGTGCGAGGGCGTCGTGCACATCTATCCGGCGTCCGGCAAGGACATGGACGACGTGGTCGCGCTGCGCGGCGTGGATCTCGAGGTCGATGCCGGCGAGTTCGTCGCCCTGCTCGGCCCGTCCGGTTCCGGCAAGTCGACCGTGCTGGGCCTGCTCGCCGGGGTGCTGCGGCCGTCGGCCGGTCGGGTACTGATCGGCGATCACGACATCGGCCGGATGCCGCCCCGGTCGTTGGGCGCGCTGCGTGGGTCTCTCGTCGGGACGCTGCTGCAGAATCCATCGCGGAACCTACTGCCGTACGCGACGGTCCGACAGAACGTCCAGTTCGCTGCCGCACCGAAGGCCGCCCGCCACCGACCGGACGAACTGCTCGACCAACTCGGCCTCGACCATCTCGCCAACAACAAGGTCGCCGGCCGGCTGTCCGGTGGCGAGCAGCAGCGCGTGGCGATCGCCGCGGCCGCTTGCTCGGGCGCGCAGCTGCTGCTCGCCGACGAGCCGACCAGTCAGCTTGACGCCGAAGGCCGCGGCGAAGTGATCGCCCTGGTCGAGCAAGTGAACCGCGAGCTCGGCGCCACGGTCGTCCTGGTCACCCACGACCCGCACGTGGCCGAACGCTCGGCGCGGACGGTCACCATCCGGGACGGCCGGGTGGGCGCCGAGGGACGGCACGGTCGCGAGTATGCGGTCGTCGGCCGGGACGGCGCGTTGCAGCTGCCGCCGGACGTCCTCGAGCGGTTCCCGCCGGGGACGTTATTGGAGGTTGCCGCCGAACAGGACGCCATCACGCTCACCCGTCGTCCGGACGGTGCGGCATGACTGCGCAGCGGTTGACCGGATCCGGGCTGCGCTACGAGGTGCGCGGACGGACCGTCCTGGACGCCGTCAGCGTGAACGCGAACGCCGGCCGACTGCTCGCCGTCTGCGGCCCGTCCGGTGCCGGCAAGTCGTCGCTGCTCGCCCTGCTCGGTGGGTTGCTCATGCCGTCGGATGGGATGGTCGCGCTCGACGACGTTCCAGTGCGGGCGGCCGATCACATGCGGCTACGCATCTCGATGGTGCTGCAGGGCTACGGGCTCGTCAGTGCGCTTACCGCGCGGGAGAACGTGGCGATCACCTTGCAGGCGCGGCGAGCGAGCCGCGACGACGTCCGGCGACGCACCGGCGAGGCGCTCTCCGACGTCGGGCTGGCCGAGGTCGCCGACCACCTCATCGAGGACATGTCCGGTGGTCAGCAGCAGCGGGTCGCCGTCGCCCGCGCGCTCGCCGCCCACCCGGACGTGCTGCTTGCCGACGAACCAACCGCCGAGCTCGATGCGGAGAACCGCGAACGGATCATCGACCTGCTCGTCCGGTTGGGTCACGCCGGCGCGATCGTCGTGATCGCCTCGCACGACCCGGAGGTTGTGGGCCGATGCGACGACGTCCTCCAGCTGGATGCCGGCCGTGTCGTCACTACTAGCTGACCTCGGCGGGACGTGTTGAGGTGGGTTGCTGAACGTGTCGACGAATCGCACATGTCGGCGGCGAAACGGTGCGGTTCGACGCCCAGCCCTCGGCTTAGTGAATGCGGCCCAAGCACGCTGTGGTTAGGCGTGGTTGCCGCCGGGTGCGTGTGCGTCTTCTCCACTGTCAATTTCGTCGGGGCGCTTTGGAGTTTTCGACCGGGAACACCAGATGGGTCACGCGGTCGCCCTGGATGCAGGTCGTCGGGTTGCCGAGAAGGACGTCGTGCGAGGAGAGCTGGCCGAAGAATGGCCGGTTGCCCTCACCCATCACGACCGGCACGAGGTCGACGGCCACCTCGTCGAGCAATCCGAGGTCGAGGCACTGCCGAGCGATCGTCCCGCCGGCGACGGTGACGATACGGTCACCGGCAACTTGTTGGGCCCGCGCAATTGCGGCCTCCACCCCGTCGGTGACGAACGAGAACGGCGCGTTCGGGTGTGCCGCGATCCAGTCCACCGGCACGCGGTGGGTGACGACGACGACCGGCACGTCCAGTGTGTGTCGGCCGTTCCACCCCGCAGCGACGTCGAACAGAGTCCGGCCGCAGACGAGGGCACCGACCGAGGACACCCAGCTACGCCAGTGCTCGACGCTCTGCGGCGTCAGGTGGACCGCGAAATCCCCGGCAGGTGTCGGGAGCTCGACTTCCCCGTTCTGCAGCCAGTCGAACAGCCGACCGATGCTGTTGTCCTGCTTGGCGACGTAACCGTCCAGCGACATGATCGCCTGCGCCACCACCTTGCCCATCACGCCTCCGATCCGACACGACCGCGCTGAGGCCGGTAGACCTGCAGTACCACTCCGGAAGAAAACGCTCTCGCCTCGACGAGGTCGAAGCGTCGCGAGGCCGCAAGCTGCCCGAACAGCGCCTGCCCCTGGCCGAGGACCAACGGTTGCACGAGCAGGCGGTACTCGTCGATGAGATCAGCTGCGGCCAGCGCCCCGGCGAACGTCGCGCCGCCCCAGGCGATCACGTCCGGACCCGATTCTTGCTTGATGGCGGCGATCTCGGACTCGACATGACCGCGGGCAACCCGGGTGGTGGGCCACGTCGCGTCGACGTCGGCGAGGGTCTTGGAGAACACGACTTTCGGGATGTCGTTCATCGGCGCCGCGTACGCATCACTCGATTGCGGCCAGAACGCCGACATCTGCATGTAAGACGTGCGGCCCATCAGATGCGCGCCAGCCGTACTGATGTGCTCAAGCTTCCACTGCCTCAGTTCCGCGTCCTCGGCAATAGCGGCCCCTGGGTGCTCGCGGTCGCTGGCCACGTACCCATCCAGCGACATCGACATGTACAGCAGGACGTTCCTCATGGTGGTCTCCGTTCGGTCTTGTCTCGGCGGTTCGGTAGTGCGT
>DATFTS010000197.1:0-4581 GCA_035261645.1 Jatrophihabitans sp.
TCAGCCAGCGGCCGTCCAGCGGCACTCCCAACGCACGCGCCCGAGCCGCCGTCTCGGCCGGCGGCTCGGTCGCCAGTGCCAGTGCCGTCAGCAGCGTCCGGTGCGAGTGCCGTTCCAGGCTGTCGATGTCCCGGTCGGTCAGGCGGTTGATCACTAGCGCAGTGGCGCCGCGCTCGAGCAACATCCGTTCCCGCGACGACGGTTGCGGCCCGCACCTCATCACCAGCCGTCCCCAGCGACCACCGGTGGCGTTGGCGACGTCCACGGCGGCCCACCCCGCCGACGCCACGTCCCGTCCGGAGCGCAGGTGACTCTCCCACTCTGCAAGGAACGCCGGCGCGGCGCCGTCCGGGCAGCTGTACGCGAGCACCTGATGCAGGTTGTTCTCGTAGACCACGGGACGGCCGGCCATCGAGGCCACCAGGTCGACGACCTGCTGCGGCCCGTGCCCGGCAATGGTCAGCGCGGTGAACGCCTGATGCGCTTCGTCGGATGCGATCAGCTCCTGCATCCGGGCCTCGAGGATCAGCGTGTGCACCGCCTGCGTGATCGCCACGAACGGCGTCTCGATACGCAGCTCGACGAGCGGTAGGTGGTCGGCGGCCGCCGCTGCCACGAGTTCGGCGGGCAGCGCATCGCGGTAGCGCCGGCCCAGCTCTACGGCGACCCCGGCCACGCCGGCCGCGCCGAGCTCAGCGACGTACTGCGCGAGCGCGTCCGGCGAGTCGGGTAGTGCGATGCCGGTGGTAAGG
Organism: Jatrophihabitans sp.; assembly: GCA_035261645.1. Classification (GTDB taxonomy): domain Bacteria; phylum Actinomycetota; class Actinomycetes; order Mycobacteriales; family Jatrophihabitantaceae; genus Jatrophihabitans. The sequence goes on from DATFTS010000197.1 coordinate 753, forward strand.
ATCAGCTCCCCGCCTTCGAGCAGATGGGCGATGTCGCTGATCTCGCTGACGTGCACCCATCGCACCTGGCGCTGCACCGACTCGTCACCGGCCACGACGTGCGGATCGGCACGACGCACCTCGGGCAGGTCGAGGACCTCGGCAAGGGTCGGCAGCAGCATCCGGACCTCCAGATCGGTCACCCTACAGATCGTCAGGAGACACCGCGATGTCCCGACACTTTGTCGGTTACCAGCCTCATCAGCCGCGACTAGCGTTGCGGCATGACCCACCGGATCACGCACTGGATCGACGGCGCCCCGCGCGCCGGCACCTCGGGCCGCACCGGCCCCGTATTCAACCCCGCAACCGGGCTGCAGACCGGCGAGGTGGACCTCGCGTCGACCGATGAGGTCGGCGCCGCAGTGGCCAGCGCCAAGGCGGCGGCCCGCGAGTGGCGCGCTTCGTCGCTTTCCCGGCGCAGCGCGGTGCTCTTCGCGTTCCGCGAGCTGCTGCATGACGGCGCGGACGAGCTCGCCAAGATCATCACCGCCGAGCACGGCAAGGTGCTCTCCGATGCACACGGCGAGATAGCCCGGGCGCTGGAAAACGTCGAGTTCGCGTGCGGGGTGCCGCACCTGCTCAAGGGCGGGTTCAGCGAACAGGCCGCGACCGGGGTGGACGTCTACTCGATCCGCCAGCCACTCGGCGTCGTCGCCGGCATCACGCCGTTCAACTTCCCGGCCATGGTGCCGCTGTGGATGGCGGCCAACGCGATCGCCTGCGGCAACGCCTTCGTCCTGAAACCGAGCGAGAAGGACCCGTCGGCCTCGCTCTGGCTGGCCGAGGCGTGGAAGAAGGCCGGCTTGCCCGACGGCGTGTTCACCGTGATCCACGGCGACAAGGAAGCGGTCGACGCACTGCTGACCCACCCGGACGTCGCGGCGGTGAGCTTCGTGGGCTCCACTCCCATCGCTCGCTACATCTACGAGACGGGGACGTCGCACGGCAAGCGGGTGCAGGCACTCGGCGGCGCCAAGAACCACATGCTCGTCCTGCCCGACGCCGACATCGACCTGGCCGCCGACGCCGCTGTGTCGGCCGCCTACGGCGCGGCCGGCGAGCGGTGCATGGCGATCTCGGTCGCGGTCGCGGTGGGCGATGCGGGTGACCGGCTCGTCGACGCGGTCGCCGCGCGGCTGCCCAAGCTGCGCATCGGCGACGGCGCCGACCCGGACACCGACATGGGTCCGCTGATCACCGCGGACCACCGGGACAAGGTCGCCGGCTACATCGCGGCCGGCGCCGACTCCGGCGCGCAAGTCGTGGTCGACGGCCGGGACGCGGACGTACCCGGCGATGGCTTCTTCCTCGGCACCACGCTGCTCGACCACGTCGAGCCGGCGATGAGCGTCTACACCGACGAGATCTTCGGACCGGTGCTGTCCGTGGTTCGCGCCGACACCTACGAAGAGGCACTGGAGCTGATCAACGCGCACCAGTACGCCAACGGCACCGCGATCTTCACCCGCGACGGCGGCGCGGCGCGCCAGTTCCAGTTCGACGTGCAGGTCGGGATGGTAGGCATCAACGTGCCGATCCCGGTGCCCGTCGCCTACTACTCCTTCGGCGGCTGGAAGGGTTCGTTGTTCGGCGACACGCACATGTACGGGCCGGAGGGCGTCAACTTCTACACCCGCGGCAAGGTCGTCACGTCGCGCTGGCCGGATCCTGCTACGTCGGCCATCGACCTCGGCTTCCCGAGGACGCGCTGATGACCAACCCACTCGCTGGCATCCCGACCGACCGCGACACCGTGAAGGCGCTCGACCGTGCGCACGTGTTCCACTCCTGGTCGGCGCAGGGGCTGATCGACCCGCTGCCCATCGCGTCGGCGCAAGGCTCCTACTTCACCGACTACGACGGCAATCGCTATCTCGACTTCGCCTCGCAACTGGTGAACGTCAACATCGGCTACCAGCACCCGAAGCTCGTCGCGGCGATCCAGGATTACGCCGCGAAGATGACGACGATCCAGCCAGCGTTCGCCAACGACGCACGCAGCGAGGCAGCGCGGCTGATCTGCGAGCTGGCGCCGGGCGACCTCAACCGGGTGTTCTTCACCAACGCCGGCGCCGAGGCCAACGAGAACGCCATACGGATGGCGAAGCTGCATACCGGGCGGCAGAAGGTGTTCGCCGCCTACCGCAGCTACCACGGCGCCACCGCCGGGGCCATCACGATGACCGGTGACCCGCGCCGCTGGGGCGCCGAACCGGCGATGCCCGGCGTCATCCACTACTGGGGCCCGTACCTCTACCGGTCGGCGTTCCACTCCGCCACCCCGGAGGAGGAGACGCAGCGGGCGCTGCAGCACATCCGTGACCTGCTCATGGTCGAGGGCGCCCACACGGTCGCCGCGATCATCCTCGAGACGGTGGTCGGCACCAACGGCATCCTGGTACCACCGCCGGGATACCTGCAGGGCGTGCGGGACATCTGCGACGAGTTCGGCATCGTCATGATCGCCGACGAGGTGATGGCAGGCTTCGGCCGCTGCGGCGAGTGGTTCGCGGTGGACCACTGGGGCATCGCGCCTGACCTGATCACCTTCGCGAAGGGGGTCAACTCCGGCTATGTGCCCCTCGGCGGCGTGCTCATCAACGACGCCATCGCCGCGACGTTCGATCAGCGCGTCTACCCCGGCGGGTTGACCTACTCCGGCCATCCGCTGGCATGCGCTAGCGCGGTCGCGTCGATCAACATCTTCAAGGAAGAAGGCATCGTCGAGAACGCCCGCCGGCTCGGCGCGGACGTCATCGGCCCGGAGCTGGCCAAGATCGCCGACCGGCACCCGTCCGTCGGCGAGGTCCGCGGGCTCGGTGTCTTCTGGGCGGTGGAGCTCGTCCGCGACCGCGAGACCCGCGAACCGCTCGTCCCCTACAACGCGGCCGGTTCGGACGCGAAGCCCATGAACGAGTTCGCGGCGGCCTGCAAGCAACGCGGCATGTGGCCGATGACCCACTTCAACCGCACGCACGTCGTGCCGCCGTGCACAGCCACCGAGCAGGAGGTGCGGGAAGGGCTGGCGATTCTCGACGAAGCGCTCGGCGTCGCCGATTCGTACTACACCGGGAGCAACTCATGAGCACAGTGAGGGCCGCAGTCACCCAAGTCGCGTGGACCGGCGACAAGGAGACGATGATCAAGCGCCACGAGGAACTCGCGCGCGAGGCCGCCGCTCAGGGCGTGCAGATCATCGGATTCCAGGAGCTGTTCTACGGCCCGTACTTCGGCGCCGTTCAAGACCAGAAGTACTACGACTACGTCGAGCCGGTTCCAGGGCCGACGGTCGAGCGGTTCCAGGCGCTGGCCAAGGAGCTGCACCTCGTGATCGTGCTGCCTGTCTACGAGGTGGCGAACGAGGGCGAGTACTACAACACTGCCGCGGTGATCGACGCGGACGGCACGCTGCTCGGCAAGTACCGCAAGCACCACATCCCGAACCTGCCGCAGTTCTGGGAGAAGTTCTACTTCCGGCCCGGCAACCTCGGCTACCCGGTGTTCGACACGGCGGCGGGTCGCGTCGGCGTGTACATCTGCTACGACCGGCACTTCCCTGAGGGCTGGCGCGAACTGGGGCTGAACAACGCGCAGATCGTGTTCAACCCCTCGGCCACCAAGCCCGGGCTGTCGAACCGCCTATGGGAGGTCGAGCAGCCCGCCGCGGCCGCCGCGAACCAGTACTTCATCGCGGCCAACAACCGCATCGGCCAGGAGGTCGGCGAGTTCGGCGCGGACGCGCCGCACTTCTACGGGTCGAGCTACTTCGTCGACCCGCGCGGAAACT
>DATFTS010000198.1:0-3736 GCA_035261645.1 Jatrophihabitans sp.
GTGGCCGCAAGGCGGTAGCGGTCCTCGGCCTCCGCCGTTGCGTAGTTCATCCGCTCGTTGTCGGTGAGCGTCACACGCACCTCGGTGCAGTCCGCCGGCGCGATCCAGCCCTGGTTCTCGATGTCCTTCCACGGCGCGTCGTAGCGCTTGGGCCCGATGAGGGAGAAGACGTCCCCTTCGCGGCCGTCCTCGCGGATCAGCGTGGCCGTCAGCCCGAGCCGGCGCCGCGACTGCAGGTCGGCGGTCAACCGGAAGATCGGCGCGGGCAGCAGGTGCACCTCGTCGTAGATGATCAAGCCCCAGTCGCGGGAGTCGAACAGCTCGAGATGGCGGTACTCGCCCTTCCGGCGCGTCGTCATCACCTGATACGTGGCGATGGTGACGGGCCGGATCTCCTTCTTCTCGCCGCTGTACTCACCGATCTCGTCCTCGGTGAGGCTCGTGCGGGCGAGCAGCTCGCGCCGCCACTGCCGACCGGCCACCGTGTTGGTGACCAGGATCAGCGTCGTCGCCTTGGCCCGCGCCATGGCCGCTGCGCCGACGAGGGTCTTGCCGGCCCCGCACGGGAGCACGACGACGCCCGAGCCGCCCTCCCAGAACATGTCAGCGGCCTGCTGCTGGTAGTCGCGCAGGTGCCATTCGCTCTGCTCGAGGTCGATCGGATGGGCTTCGCCGTTGACGTAGCCGGCAAGGTCCTCGGCCGGCCAGCCGACCTTCAGCAGCGCCTGCTTGAGCCGTCCCCGCTCGGACGGGTGCACCAGCACGGTGTCGGCGTCGATGCGCTCGCCGAGCATCGGCGCGATCTTCTTCTGCCGCAGGATCTCCTCGAGCACCGCGCGATCGAGGGACACCAGCGCGAGGCCGTGCGTCGGATGCTTGACCAGCTGCAGCCGGCCATAGCGGTCCATGGTGTCGGCGACGTCGACGAGCAACGCGTGCGGCACCGAGTAGCGCGAGTAGCGCACGAGCGCGTCGACGACCTGCTCGGCGTCGTGCCCTGCAGCGCGGGCGTTCCACAGTCCCAGCGGGGTCAGCCGATAGGTGTGGACGTGCTCCGGGCTGCGCTCCAGCTCGGCGAACGGTGCGATTGCCGCCCGGGCCTCGCGGGCGAGTGGGTGCTCGACCTCGAGCAAGAGGGTCTTGTCGGATTGGACGATCAGGGGTCCGTCGTTCACTGTGCTCCCACGCGATAGGCGACTTTCCATTGTCGCAAACCACCTGGCCGGTCCGCATGTTCCGCCGTTAAATGCGAGTTGTCCGCGCTCCCCGGTTTGCATTCGCCCGGGCTGCTATCTCGCTGAGATAGCGGCCGCGGCGGGTGCAACCAGGCGAGCGCGGACAACTCCAGCAGGGCGCCTACCCCCTAGCGCCGCTGGGCGGGATGTTCTGGTTGAAGCGGAACATGTTGGTCGGGTCGTAGCGGTCCTTCACCGATTGCAGCCGAGCGAACATCTCCGGTGGGTAGGCCTGTTGCGCCTTGCCACCCTCGCCGGTGAAGTTCACATAGGTGCGGCCGTTGCCGTACGCGGCCATCGCATCGCGGGCTGCCCGAGCCCACTTCGTGCGTTCCGGCAGCTGCGCCGGGTCTGGCGTCCGGGCGATGCAGTTGACGACGAACGGCGAGCCACGATCGGTGAACGCCGTGGCGTCCGGCGGCACGGCGCCCATCGCGCCACCGAGGTGGTGGATGTGCAGCTCCTCCTGGATCGGCAGGTCGGCCGAGCGCTGGTGGAAGTCCGCGTAGGTCGAGATCGCCTGGTCCGGCAGGGTGTCGAGGAACGCGGAGGTGAAGTAGTTCGCCGCCCCCGGCTCCCACAGCGCGTCGATGAGCTGCTGCAGATCCACGTAGGGGATCGGGCCCAGCAGGTCGGCGAACGCCGTGCCGAGCGTCCGCAGCGGCTTGACGACACTCTCGCCCTGCTCCGGGTCGCCGGCCCAGCACGCGATCACCGCGACGACCTTCTTGAAGTGCCACTCCTCCGGGATGAACGGCGCCGGCGGTGCGGTGGTCAGGTTGACGATCGTGGAGAGCTCGTCCGGCACGTCGATGAGCAGGTTGCGCCAGCCGGTCATCACCTCGACCGCCTGGTCGCCCGGGTAGAAGACGACGCCACCGAGCACCATCGGGCCGACGGGGTGCAGCGCCATCTCGAAGGACGTCGCCACGCCGAAGTTCCCGCCGCCGCCGCGCAGCGCCCAGTACAGGTCCGGGTTCTCTTCGGCCGAAGCGTGCACCACCGAGCCGTCGGCCGTCACGACCTCGGCGCCGAGCACGTTGTCGCAGGTAAGCCCGTACTTGCGGATCAGGTGGCCGATGCCGCCGCCGAGCGCGAACCCGCCGAGGCCGGTGCTGGAGATCAGCCCGCCGGTCGTCGCCAGGCCGTAGGCCTGCGTGGCGGCGTCGAACTCCTTCCACTTCGTCCCGCCGCCGGCGACGGCTCGCTTGCGCTCGGGGTCGACTTCGACGGAGTTCATGTTCGCGAGATCGATGACGATCCCGTCGTCGCAGGTCGAGAAACCAGCGATGCTGTGCGAGCCGCCGCGCACGGCGACCGGCAGGCCTTCGCTGCGCGCGAACTGCACCGTGCGAACGACGTCGTCTCGCGACGCCGGCCGGACGACCAGTGCCGGGTGCTTGTCGTGCACGTGGTTCCAGATGCGCCGCGCCGTGTCGTATTCGCTGTCACCGGGCCGGATCACCGATCCGGACAGGGCGGCTTCGAGTTCGTTGATAGTCGCGTCGCCGAGTACGTGTGCCATGTTCGTCCCCCTCAGGGCGTTTGATTAATTGGCACGCTATGCAGGCCGTCTTTGCGAGCTCTTTGCACCGCCTGAAGGCCCTGCTGCTCCCCGAGCCGGGCGAAGCCGGCCGCCGCCACTGCCCACGCGGCTTCGGCTTCCTCATGCGCCCCAAGGTCAGCGAGCAGGTGCCCTTGGATCAACCGGGTCCACCCGTACGCACGCTGACCGCCGGGCAGTTCGTACAACTCGGCGGCGCGACCCAGCCAGGGCAGCGCCGCGTGGGGGTCACCCAGGATCAACTCAGCGGTCCCGAGGTCGGTGCACGTCAGCGCGATCCCCGCGCAGTCGCCGGAGCGCTCCATCATCTGCACCGCCTCGAGCCCGCGCCGGCGCGCCTGGTCACCAGCGCCCATCCAGGCCGCCGCGAGCGCGCGGCCGCCAAGCGACATCGCCACCGACCGCTGGTCACGCAGCGCCCGGCGCAGCCTCTCCGACTCGGCCAGGCAGGCGTCGCCGGCCTCGTAGTCCCGAGCCCAGCACAGCGTGTGGCCGCGTTGCGCGGCCGCGTACGCCTGCCCGTAGCCGTCGTCCAGGGCGTCGAACCGGGCGCGGGCGTCGTCGATGAGCTCCAGCGCCGCGTCGATGTGGCCGGCGAGCCGCTGCGCCAGCGCGAGAGCGATGGCAACGTGCCCGGACGCCTGCTCAACGCCGATCCGGCGGCCGAGCAGGAAGGTGTCCTCGCCGAGCAGCAGCGGGGGGTTGCTGCGCTCGTCGACCGTCCAAGCGAGCGTCATCGCGACGAAGTAGGGCGGCAGGTCGGCCGGCGCGTGGCCCAGTCTCGACCGAGCCGCCTCGAACCGCAGCCGGGCGGCATCGTGGGCTCCGGCGCTCAGTTCCGCCAGGCCCGCAAGGTGTTCCGCCGACGCCGCGATCGCGTGCAGGGCGGCCGGCTCCCCGGCCAGATCCTGCTGGTTGCGGGCTTGTGCCCAGTGGC
>DATFTS010000199.1:0-2711 GCA_035261645.1 Jatrophihabitans sp.
GCGAACAAGGAGTCGCTCATCGCCGGCGGGCCGCTGGTGACGGCCCGGGCGGCTCCTGGGCAACTCGTGCCGGTGGACTCGGAGCACTCGGCCCTCGCGCAGTGCCTGCGCGCCGGACGCCAGGACGAGGTGCGCCGGCTGCTGCTCACCGCCAGCGGCGGACCCTTCCGCGGGCGGCGGCGCGCCGAACTGGAGTCGGTAACACCCAGGGAGGCGCTGGCCCACCCGACCTGGGACATGGGCCTGCTCGTCACCACCAACTCCGCAACCCTGGTCAACAAGGGCCTCGAGCTGATCGAGGCGCATCTGCTGTTCCACGTCCCGTTGGATCGGATCGACGTGGTGGTCCATCCACAGTCGGTCATCCACTCGATGGTCGAGTTCGACGACGGGGCGACGATCGCGCAGGCCTCCCCGCCGGACATGCGCCTGCCGATCGCCCTCGCGCTCGGCTGGCCGGAGCGGGTGCCGGACGCCGCGCCGTCGCTCGACTGGACGCACGCCCAGTCGTGGACCTTCGAACCGCTGGACTCGGCTGCTTTCCCGGCCGTCGACCTTGCCCGGCGGGCCGGTACCGCGGGTGGCTGCGCGCCGGCGGTGTACAACGCCGCCAACGAGGAGTTGGTCGCCGCGTTCCACGCCGGATCGGTGCGGTTCCTTCAGATCGTCGACACGATTGCCGACGTATTGGACGAGTGGCTGAACAAACAGCACGAACTGTCGGTGAACCCAGGTACCGTCGAAGACGTCGAACGGGCGGAGGTTTGGGCTCGCACCCGAGCCCGCGAGCTCGCCGGTTGCTCATAAGGTCCGCACAGGACGCGAAAGGAGGGTGCTGAGGTGCCATCGTGGCTGCTCTACACCCTCGGCGTGCTGATCTTCGCTTTCGGGCTGCTGCTGTCCATCGCGCTGCACGAGGTCGGGCACATGGTGCCGGCGAAGAAGTTCGGCGTGAAGGTGACGCAGTACATGGTCGGCTTCGGCCCGACCCTGTGGTCGCGCAAGCGCGGCGACACCGAGTACGGCATCAAATCGCTGCCCCTGGGCGGCTATATCCGCATGATCGGCATGGTGCCCCCGCGACAGGACGGCAGCCGCTCGCGCTGGCCGCGCCGGCTCGCCACCGCGGTCGAGGACTTCCGCCAGATGAGCCGCGCCGAGGTGCGGCCCGAGGACGAGGACCGTCAGTTCTACCGCCTGACGCCGGGCAAGAAGATGATCGTCATGCTCGGCGGTCCGTGCATGAACCTGCTGATCTTCCTGGTGCTGTTCACGATCGTGATGCTCACCCTGGGCAAGCCGCAGCAGGTCGAGACGACGAAGATCGCGACTGTCGAGACGCAGATCAAATGCGCGAACCCCACCCGCGCGCAGCAGGATCTCTGCCCCGCCAAGCCGGTCAGGGCACCCGCCTTCGGAAAGCTGCAGCCCGGTGACCAGGTGGTTGCGGTCAATGGCACCCGCATCACCTCGTGGAACCAGCTCGTCAACATCATCGAGCCGTCGGCGGGCAAGCAGCTGAGCATCGAGGTGCTGCGCAAGGGGCAGGACGTCACGGTCCAGGTCACGCCGATCCGCAACGTCAAGGCGACGAACCAGGACGCCACCAAGACGAAGGTCGCCGGTTTCCTCGGCGTCTCGAGTCAGGCCGCCGTCGGCTACGCCCCTGTGGGGATCACCGGCGTGCCGGGCGCCATCGGCAGCGAGGTCAAGCTCGGCGTCGACGCGCTCGGCAGGTACCCGCAGAAGATCGCGAGTCTGTGGGGGACGGTCTTCGACGGCAAGCAGCGCGATCCGAACGGTGCCGTCGGCGTTGTGGGAATCAGCCGGATCTCCGGCGACTACGCCAGCAGCAAGCTGTACACCACGAAGGACAAGACCTACATCCTGCTCAATCTGCTCGCCGGTGTGAACCTCCTGCTGTTCTTCTTCAACCTGCTGCCGCTGCTGCCACTCGACGGCGGGCACGTTGCCGGTGCGCTCGCCGAGGCGACCAAGCGCGGCTGGGCCCGGCTGCGCGCACGCCGGCGACCCGTTGCGGTGGGTGCGGACGGCGTCACGGTGGCCGCGCCGCGCCGGCAGATCTTCGTCGACACGGCGGCGATGCTGCCGATCATGTACGCAGTTGCTTCGGTGCTGATCGTCTTGACGTTGCTCACGCTTTACGCAGACATAGTGAAACCGATCAACCCGACGGGCGGATAATCAAGACCGTGACAGTCAACCTCGGCATGCCCAGCACGCCACCGCCCGTGCTCTCGCCCAGGCGCACGTCGCGCCAGATCAAGGTCGGCTCGGTGCTCGTCGGCGGTGACGCCCCGGTCTCCGTGCAGTCGATGACGACCACGCTCACCGCTGATGTCAACGCAACGCTGCAGCAGATCGCCGAGCTGACGGCTGCCGGCTGTGACATCGTCCGGGTCGCCTGCCCGTCTCAGGACGACGCCGACGCCCTGCCGGAGATCGCGAAGCACAGCCAGATCCCGGTGATCGCCGACATCCACTTCCAGCCGAAGTACGTCTTCGCGGCGATCGACGCCGGCTGCGCCGCCGTGCGGGTCAACCCTGGAAACATCAAGAAGTTCGACGACCAGGTGGCGGCGATCGCCAAGGCGGCGGCCGACGCCGGCGTCTCCATCCGCATCGGAGTCAACGCCGGCTCGCTGGACAAGCGGCTGCTCGAGAAGCACGGCAAGGCCACGCCCGAGGCG
>DATFTS010000200.1:0-1933 GCA_035261645.1 Jatrophihabitans sp.
TCCGCAACCGGTTGGGCGACGTCGAAGCCCAGGACGTGTTCGGCGCCGACACCGCACCGGAGGTGGTCTCATGAGCGCGCCCGCGACCGTCGAGGAGGCCAGGCCGGCACCCGATCGCGGCGAGCCACTGCTCTCGGTGCGCAACCTCGCCAAGCACTTCCCGATCCGGTCCAAGGGTCTGATCCGGCGCAAGATCGGCGACGTGCACGCGGTGTGCGACGTCTCCTTCGACATCTACGACCGCGAGACGCTGTGCATCGTCGGTGAGTCCGGCTGCGGTAAGACGACCACCGGCCGGCTGGTGCTCAACCTGCTCCAGCCGAGTGCGGGCCAGGTGGTGTGGCAGGGGCGCGACCTGACGACGATGTCGCAGCGCAGCATGCGCCCGCTGCGCCGGGACATGCAGATCGTGTTCCAGGACCCGTTCGCCTCGCTCGACCCGCGGATGACCGTGAACGAGCTCATCGCTGAGCCGCTGCGGATCCACGGCCGCTATCGCGGGGAGAACGGTGGCCGCAAGCAGGTGCGCGAACTGCTCGCGCAGGTGGGTCTGAACCCTGAGCACGGCGCTCGGTACGCACACGAGTTCTCGGGTGGTCAGCGCCAGCGGATCGGCGTCGCCCGAGCTCTCGCGCTGAAGCCGAAGCTCATCGTGCTGGACGAACCGGTATCGGCGCTCGACGTGTCGATCCAGGCCGGCGTGATCAACCTGCTCGAGGACCTGCAGCACGAGTACGGCCTGTCGTACATGTTCATCTCGCACGACCTCTCGGTCATCCGGCACATCGCCGATCGCGTGGTGGTCATGTACCTCGGCAAGGTCGTCGAGACGGCGAAGGCTGAGGAGCTGTTCAACCGCCCGGCGCACCCGTACACGCAGGCGCTGATGTCGGCGATCCCGCTGCCTGACCCGGTGAAGGAGCGTGAGCGCAAGCGCATCCTGCTCACCGGCGATGTGCCAAGCCCGGTGAACCCACCGAGCGGCTGCCGGTTCCGTACTCGGTGCCCGAAGTTCGCCAACGAGCTGACAAACGCGCAGCGTGAGTGGTGCGTGAACGTCGAGCCGACGCTCGAAGCAAAGTTCACCGGCCACGAGGCTGCGTGCCATTTCGCCGCTGCACGCACCGACATCCTCGTGGTTGGCGAGGACCGCAGGCCGATCATGCCCGAGCTGGCGCAGTGGCCCACCGGACGTCCGTCCGATGAGCTCTCGTCCGCGCCCATGTCGTGCATGCCCGATGGCGAGCGCCGCGAACCCACCCGGCTCAGCGACGAGGTGACCGTCGACGCCGAAGGCCAGCTCGTCGTCGAGGGCGAGTCCGGCGAGACGCACCTCTAACCTTCTCTCGTGAGCTCGCGACGTCTGCTGCTCGTCCATGCCCACCCGGACGACGAGTCGATCACGACCGGCGCGACGATGGCGTACTACGTCGCCCAAGGCGTGCAGGTCACGCTGCTGACGTGCACGCTCGGCGAGGAAGGCGAGGTGCTCGTACCGGAGTATGCGCAGTTGGAGGCGGCGCAGGCCGACCAGCTCGGTGGGCTGCGCATTTGGGAGCTGGACAACGCCATGCGCGCGCTGGGCGTCACTGATCACCGCTATCTCGGCGGTGCGGGGCGATTCCGTGACAGCGGCATGATGAACACCCCGGCGAACCAGCACCCGCGCGCGTTCTGGCGGGCGGCGTCCGACCCGGCGGTGTTCGACGACGCGGTAGCGGCGGCAGTGGAGGTGGTGCGGGAAGTCCGTCCGCACGTGATCGTCACCTACGACGACAACGGCGACTACGGCCACCCCGACCACATCATGGCGCACCGCGTGGCGACCGCCGCCGCAGAGCGCGCCGCGGACCCGTCGCACGGAACCGGCGAGCCCTGGCACGTCGCAAAGCTGTACTGGACGGCAGCGCCGAAGTCGGTGCTGCGCCGCAGT
>DATFTS010000201.1:0-3567 GCA_035261645.1 Jatrophihabitans sp.
CTCGACGACCAGGGGCGGCAGCGAGCCGGCGATGCCGTCGACCTTCGCCTGCCGGGTGCGGACCATGAAGTCGTGGTTGTCCGGGTCGTAGCTGATGTTGCCGGTGCGGTCGGCCTTCTCGATGCCGCCGATGCGGTGTTCCAGGCCGGCCGTGCCCGGAACCGCCCAGGGACGGGCCAGTGTCTGCGGGTCGCGCAGGTAGGGCAGGAACTCCCCGCCGTCGCCGTTGGGTTCCGTGGCGAACTGGACGTGCAGGTCGGGCAGCTCGTCCACTGACGGCACCTGCCAGGGCTCGGAGCCGTTGGCGAGATAACCGTCGGAGAGCAGGAACACCGGCGTGCGGTAGGTCAGCGCGATGCGCGCCGCCTCCAGCGCCGCGTTGAAGCAGTCGCTGGGCGACTGTGCCGCGACGATCGGCACCGGTGCCTCGCCGTTGCGTCCGAACATGGCCTGCAGCAGGTCGGACTGCTCGGTCTTGGTGGGCAGCCCGGTGGACGGGCCGCCGCGCTGGATGTCGCAGATCACCAGCGGCAGCTCGAGCGAGACCGCCAGTCCGATCGTCTCGCCCTTGAGCGCGATGCCGGGGCCGGAGGACGTGGTGACGGCCAGCGAGCCGCCGAAGGCAGCGCCGAGCGCGGCGCCGATGCCGGCGATCTCGTCCTCGGCCTGGAACGTCCGCACGCCGAAGCGCTTGTGCTTGCTCAGCTCGTGCAGGATGTCCGAGGCCGGCGTGATCGGGTAGGCGCCCAGGAACAGCGGCAACCCGGAGCGCCGCGAGGCCGCGATCAGCCCGTACGCCAGCGCGAGGTTGCCGCTGATGTTGCGATACGTCCCGGCCGCCACCCGGGCCGGCTTCACCTCGTAGGTGACGCCGAAGGCCTCGGTGGTCTCGCCGAAGTTCCAGCCCGCCTTGAAGGCGGTGATGTTCGCCTGCGCCACCTCGGGGCGGTGCACGAACTTGGTGCGGACGAACTCCAGCGTGGTCTCCGTCGGCCGCGAGTACATCCACGAGAGCAGCCCGAGGGCGAACATGTTCTTGCTGCGGCCGGCGTCCTTGCGCGAGAGCTCGGTGCCCTCCAGCGCGTCCAGCGTCAGCTGCGTGAGGTCGACGGCGTGGACGGTGTAACCCTCGAGCGTGCCGTCCTCGAGCGGGTTGCTCGCCCAGCCCACCCGGGCCAGCGCACGCGTGGTGAAGTCGTGGCTGTCGATGATCAGCGTGCCGCCCTTGGGCACATCACCGAGGTTCGCCTTCAACGCCGCCGGGTTCATCGCCACTAGAACGTCCGGACGGTCGCCCGGCGTCAGGATGTCGTGGTCGGCGAAATGCAGCTGGAAGGACGAAACACCGGCCAGCGTCCCCTGCGGGGCGCGGATCTCAGCCGGAAAGTTCGGGAAAGTCGCCAGGTCGTTGCCGAAAATCGCGGTTTCCTGGGTAAAACGGTCGCCGGTCAACTGCATGCCGTCGCCGGAGTCGCCGGCAATACGGATCACGACCTGATCGAGCTGCTCGACGTTCTTGGCCATGCCTTTGGGTGCCTCCCGGCATCGGATCAGCGGCGAGGGCGCAACAAAGGCGCGCCGCAGCCTGTTCATTCTACGTTTACAGGCGGCCGTTGCGCCCGTGTGCTGGCTCACGTCTGCGCTGTGATTCGGTAGTGGCGGCCCGCGTGTTGTCCGGTCCGCGTGATGTGACGTCGGCGGACGGGTAATTCTTCGCGGTAACACGCCCATCGACAGAAGGCGACGAGGAGTCATGGCAGACCTGGTCTTGCCGGCGTTCGAGATGGATTGCCGCGATTGGATCGTGCTCAGCCCCGGCGACGCCGGTGTGCCGGAGGAGATTGCTGGCTCGCCCCTTCTGGCGGTGCTCAGCACCGTGGTGATCGAGGACGACCTGCGTGAGGCGACCGGTGCCCTGACGATCGGGCTGCTGGACGGAGAGGACCTGAACACCCGCGCCGTCGCGCCCGGTTCTGCGGCGCAGGAACTGCTCGACGACGGATCCGGGCCGACGCCCGCGGTAATGGCCGGGGCCGGCACCCGCCGCTACGTGATGCCGGCGCCGAACGGTCAGCCGCTGGCGCTGCTCGCCGAGTTCGTCGTGGCACGCGTCGCCGAGCTCGACCAGCGCGTGCAGCGCCTGATGCGCAGCTTCCGGTGGCAGGAGAGCTGACGAACGCTCAGACCGCCTCGGTCAGGCGGGCCGTCCCGACGTCGAAGACGAAGCCGCGGACGTCATCCCGGTAGGGGATCCACGGGCATTTGCGCACGATTTGCACGGAGCGGCGGGTGTCCTCGTACAGATCGGTGAAGCCGGCCACCTGCCACGGCGGCGCCACGCCGCTCTCGGACGCCAACTCGGCGCGGAACGCGTCGTCGTCGAAGCCGTCCATCCCGCACTCGGTGTGGTGTATTACGACGACCTCGCGGGTACCCAGTTTGCGCTGGCTGAGCGCGAGCGAGCGAAGCACGTCGTCGGTGGGGATTCCCCCGGCGTTCCGGATGAGGTGGGCGTCTCCGATGTCGAGCCCGAGCGCGCCGAAGAGGTCCAACCGGGAGTCCATACACGCGATGACCGCCAGGCGCAGCTTCGGCCGCAGCGGCCGGGGCCCGGGGAAGGTGCGCGCGTACTGCTCGTTGGCGTGTACGAGGTGGTCGATCGTCGACATGATCCGCAGTCAACCAGAGGCCGTCCGCCGTCCTTTGAGGGCGTGGTGCGGCGTCACGGGAACGTAAGGCCGAGGTCCGTGCGTTCAACAACCATGCATGGCGTACAGAACGGTCTCAAGACCGCCATCCTCTTCGGCGTGCTGGGCGCGTTGTTCGTCGTCGTGGGGAGCGCGCTGTACGGCACCGGTGGCGCCGTGGTGGGTCTCATCCTGGCGCTGGGCATCAACGCGTTCAGCTACTTCAACTCCGACAAGATCGCGCTCCGGACGATGGGCGCGCGGCCGGTCAGCGAGGCCGAGCAGCCGGTGATGTACCGGATCGTCCGCGAGCTCGCCACCAGCGCGCGGCAGCCGATGCCGCGGCTATACGTGTCACCGACGCCCAACCCCAATGCGTTCGCCACCGGCCGTAACCCGCGGCACGCGGCGGTCTGCGCCACCGAGGGCATTCTCCAGCTGCTCAACGAGCGTGAGCTGCGGGCCGTGTTCGCCCACGAGCTCAGCCACGTCTACAACCGCGACATCCTGATCTCGTCGGTGGCCGGCGCGCTCGCGTCCGGGATCACCTTGCTGGCCAACTTCGCGCTGTTCTTCGGCGGTGGTGGCGACCGCGACCGCAACCCGTTCGCCGGACTGTTGATGATCTTGCTGGGGCCGTTGGCCGCGGGGCTGATTCAGCTATCGATCAGCCGGTCGCGGGAGTACCAGGCCGATCAGTCCGGCGCGGAACTGTCCGCCGATCCGCTTGCGCTCGCGTCTGCCCTGCGCAAGATCGAGGCCGGCACCAAGGTCGTGCCGCTGGCCAAGACGCCGCGCCTGGAGACCACGAGCCACCTGATGATCGCCAACCCGTTCGGGGGAGCGCGCACCCTGTTCTCCACGCACCCACCGATGGAGC
>DATFTS010000202.1:0-6141 GCA_035261645.1 Jatrophihabitans sp.
TTTCGCGGGGGTGTGACCTTCCATGGTGAGCCAGACCCCGCCGCTGTCGAACCTGTCCAAGATCGCACCTCCGCCGCACCGCACGGTCACCTTGGACAGCATCGACCGGCAGTTGCTGATGCTGCTGGCGCGCGACGCGCGAGTGTCGCAGCGCGGGCTCGCGCGCGAGCTGCGGATGTCCCCGCCGGCGATCGGTGATCGCATCGCCCGCCTGGAACGTGAAGGCGTGATACGCGGCTACTCCGCCGTGATCGACTGGACGGTGCTGGGCTACGTCACCTGCTATCTGGCGGTGACCGCGACCGCGGACGCCGACCAGGGCGCGGTGATGTCCGCGCTGCACGAGCTGCCCGAGGTGGAGGACATCGCCGTCATTACCGGCTCACTGGACATGCTGGTGCGCCTGCGCGTGCGCGACCACGTCCACTTGCGGCAGTTCCTGCTAGAGCACGTCTGGCAGCTGGCCGGCGTCCAGCGGACCGAGACCTTCCTGTCACTGGCCGAACTGCCCAGCAAGCACCTCGCGCTGACGCTGTTCGACGACGAGATCGAGGAGAGCGCCCGATGACGCTGCAACACGTCGTACTGTTCAGCTTCCCTGACGATCACACCGAAGCCGACTGGGCGGACATGCAGGCGATGGTCAGAGCCTGGCCTGAGGAGATCGGCGGCATCGACAAGATCCGGCTGGGCGAGTCGATCAACACCGAGCGCACCCGCGGCTACCAGTACCTGCTGTACATGGAGTTGACGGACGTCGCCGCGCTGCAGCGCTACCAGCAGCATCCGGTGCACCAGAAGTTCCTGCGCTGGATCATCGACCACAACTGCACCCCGCTGGCGTTCGACTACCACCTGGACGACAGCACCGTCGTCCTCTGACCTCTGCTCGCCTGCCGTCTGGGAGCGGCGGGTTGCGCTCCGCCCCCGTATCCCCTCGTCTTCCCCTCCGTTGTGGTCGACTTTGCGGTCCATTTTCAAGCCACAACGGAGGGGAAGAGCGAAATGGCGACCGGGACGGGTGCAAACCAGGGTCTACCGTTTTGGTGCGATTCGCGCTCTACTGACTAATAGCCGTCGACACCGGCAGCGGGAGTGCGCGGCGAGTAGCTGCTGAACCCCAACGGCACCGCCGAGCCCGCGCCGGGGAGGAGCACGATCCCGGTGCGCCCGCCGTTGCACGGCCCCGCCGCGGTCTTGCCTGACCCGTTCGCGGACGCGCGCGCCGTGGCCGACGCAGTGCTCTATGAGGGGTACCTGCTCTACCCGTACCGCCGCTCGTCGGGCAAGAACATGGTGCGCTGGCAGTTCGGCGTCCTTGCGCCGAAGCTGTGGATCACCGCGAACCGGATCCCCGACCCGGGCGTCGCCGGCTCCGGCGAGTCGTGGTTCCAGCAGGCCGAGTTCCTGGCCGAGGGCGCGATGGACGCACACCTGCGGGTGCAAGTGCGCTTCCTGCAGTTGGTGCGGCGCCAGGTCCGTGACTCGACCCGGCAGGCCGTCGATGTGATCAATGCCGGCGGCCGGACGGAGCTGACCTTCGACGAGGGGCATCCGCACGAGATGGCGGCACAGTTCGCCGTCGCCGACCTTTTGCACGGCGCGCGCGAATCAGCGGTGGACGTGCCTGCGGAACGACGCACCGAACTGTTGCCCGAGGGCGCCGGAGAGCTCGAGCGGGTTTGCCAACCGCTGCGTGGCCGCATCATCGCGAGCGCGGATCGGCCCGACGCGCCGTTCCCCGTCCTGCGTTTGCGGTTGCGATTCGAAAACGCCGCCACCGGCAGTGCCGCGTCGCGCGACGACGCGCTGCGCGAGTCGTTCGTGGCCACGCACCTGCTCGTCGGATTGGACCGCGGCCGATTCCTGTCGTTGCTCGATCCGCCGGCGTGGGCCAGTGCGGTAGCGAAGGACTGCGTCAACCGGCACGTCTTCCCGGTGCTCGCCGGCCGCCCCGACCAGACGGACGTGCTGCTGTGCGCGCCGATCATTCTCTCCGACCATCCGGGTATCTCGCCGGAAAGCGCCGGGGACCTGCACGACGCAACGGAGATCGACGAGATCCTCTCGCTGCGCACGCTGACCCTTACCGAAGACGAGAAGCGCGAAGCGCGAGCCACCGATCCGCGTGCGGCTGCGATCGTCGATCGAGTCGACAACATGTCGCCGGAGCTGCTCGCCCGGCTGCACGGGGTGATTCGTCCCGCCGCGAAGGTCGACGACGACACGCTCGTCGTCAGTGGCATCCGAATCGGGCCCGGCGGCAAGGTCCGGCTACGTCCGCGCGAGCGCGGCACCGACGCGCACGACATGTTCCTTGCCGGCCGCACCGGCACGGTCCATGCGGTGCTGCACGACGTGGACGGATCGTCCCGACTTGCGGTCACTGTTGACGGCGACCCGGCCGCCGACCTGCACGAGTGGTACGGCCGCTTCCTCCATTTCAGGCCGGAGGAGGTCGAGCCGCTATGAAGCCCGTCCTCATCGCCGGCACCGGCAACATCTTCTTCGGTGACGACGGCTTCGGCGTGGAGGTCTTGCGCCGTCTCGACACCGCCGACCTGCCGGACGGCGTGAGCGCCGTCGACTACGGCATCCGCGGCGTGCACCTCGCGTACGACCTGCTCGGCGGCGACGTCAAGACGCTGATCCTCGTGGATGCGCTGCCTATGGGTGAGGTACCCGGAACGCTTGCTGTCGTCGAACTCGACGACGAGGCATTGGCGGAGATCACCGGACAATCAACGCCACTCGACTCGCACTCCATGAACCCGCAAGCGGTGATAGCGGCCCTGCACGCCGTGGGCGGTCACGTCGATCGGATCCTCGTCATCGGGTGCCAGCCGGCGACCGTCCAGCCGGGCATGGGCCTTTCACCATCGGTCGTCGCAGCGGTCGACGCCGCCGCGCGCTTGGCGATCGAAACCGCCACGTCGCTCATCCCCCAGCCGATCGAGAAGAGGTGACGCCGTGCAGGACGTCAGTGGAGAGGTGTCAGCCGTCGACGAGGTCAACATCCTCTGGATCTCTGAGGGGATGAGCTGCGACGGCGACACGGTGTCGGTGACGGCGGCCGAGCAGCCGGCGATCGAAGACGTGGTCCTCGGCCTGATCCCGGGTCTGCCCAAGGTGAATCTGTACAACAAGGTGCTGTCGCCGACCCTCGGTGGTGAGGAGTTCCTGCAGCCCTATCGCGCCGCGGCCCGCGGGGAGATGCAGCCGTTCGTCCTCGTCATAGAGGGCTCGATCCCGAACGAAGAGATCCATGGCGAGGACGGCTACTGGACGTCGTTCGGCAACGACGAGCACACCGGCGAACCACTGACGCTCAACTGGTGGATCGACCAGCTCGCACCCAAAGCCTGGGCAGTCGTCGCCGTCGGCACCTGCGCGACCTACGGTGGCATCCACGCGATGGCCGGCAACCCCACTGGCGCCATGGGGCTGGCCGACTACCTCGGCTGGGACTTCAAGAGCACCGCAGGGCTGCCCATCGTGAACATCCCGGGTTGCCCGGTGCAGCCGGACAACTTCATGGAGACCCTCACCTGGGTGCTCTACCACGCGGTGGGCGCGGCACCGCCCCCGCCGTTGGACGAACTGCTCCGCCCACAGTGGCTGTTCGGCCGCACGGTGCACGAAGGCTGCGACCGCGCCGCCTACTACGAGCAGGCGGACTTCGCGCAGGACTACAACTCGCCTAAATGCCAGGTGAAGATCGGCTGTTGGGGTCCCGTCGTGAACTGCAACGTCACCAAGCGCGGCTGGATGGGCGGCATCGGCGGCTGCCCCAACGTCGGCGGCATCTGCATCGGCTGCACGATGCCGGGCTTCCCGGACAAGTTCATGCCGTTCATGGACATGCCACCGGGCGGCAGCTTCTCCTCGACGCTGATCAAGCCTTACGGCGCGCTGGTCCGCCGACTGCGTGGAATCACGAACGAGGTCGTCAACCGAGAGCCCAAGTGGCGGCACCGCGGCCCGGTGTTGACGACCGGTTACGACCCGCGCTGGCGCGCAGGCCGCAAGGGCTGAGAGGAGATCGTCGTGACCCAGGAGATGGCGCGCCCGACCGAGATGACCGGCGAGCCGGGGCAGCTTGTCGAGATGGCGTGGGACCCGATCACGCGCATCATCGGCAACCTCGGCATCTACACCAAGATTGACTTCGCGAACCGCCGAGTCGCGGAGTGCCACAGCACGTCGTCGCTGTTCCGCGGCTACTCGGTGTTCATGAGGGGCAAGGATCCGCGCGACGCGGGGTTCATCACGAGCCGCATCTGCGGCATCTGCGGCGACAACCACACAACCTGCTCGGTGTATGCGCAGAACATGGCGTACGGCATCCAGAACCCGCCGCTCGCCGAATGGATCATCAATCTCGGCGAGGCGGCCGAGTACCTGTTCGACCACACGATCTTCCAGGACAACCTCGTCTTCGTGGACTTCTGCGAGGCGATGGTGAAGGCGACCAACCCGAGCCTGCTCCAGCGCGCAGAGACGACCGAGGCGCCGAACGCGGACATCCACGGCAAGCGGACGATCGCCGACGCGATGCGCGCGTTCAACCCGTTCGAGGGCGACATCTACAAGGCCGCCTTGAAGATGAGCCGGACGACCCGTGAGATGTTCTGCCTGATGGAAGGACGGCACGTCCACCCGTCCACCATCTACCCCGGTGGCGTCGGCACCATGCCGCAGCCTTCGCTGTTCACCGACTACCTGTCCCGGCTGATGTCGATCCTGGACTTCGTCAAGATGTCAGTGGCGCTCAACGATGATGTCTTCGACTTCTTCTACGAAGCACTGCCCGGTTACGAAGAGGTCGGCCGGCGGCGCGTGCTGCTGGGCTGCTGGGGGGCGTTCCAGGATCCCGCCCACTGCGACTACCGGTATGAGCACATGGCCGACTGGGGCCGCAAGATGTTCGTCACGCCCGGGGTAGTGGTCGACGGCGAGTTGGTGACGACGAGCCTCCTGGACATCAACCTTGGCATCCGGATCCTGCTCGGCAGTTCCTTCTATCAGGACTGGACCGACGAGGAACCCTTCGTCGACAGGGACCCGCTCGGCAACCCGATCGACATCCGTCACCCATGGAACCAAACGACGCTGCCCGCTCCGCAGAAGCGCGACTTCGACGGCAACTACAGCTGGGTGATGAGCCCGCGGTGGCTCGACGAGCGCACTGGCGATCACCTCGCGCTCGACACCGGCGGCGGCCCGTTCGCTCGGCTGTACGCCACCGCACTGGCCGGGCTGGTCGACACCCCGTACGTGAAGTCGACCGGCTCCAGCGTGCAGATCACCTTGCCGCGCAGCGACCGGCTTCCCGAGATGACGGTGGAGTGGGGCATCCCGCGCTGGTCGAACGCGATCGAGCGTGATCGAGCACGGGTGTACTTCGTCGCGTACGCGGCGGGTATGGCGCTGCACTTCCTCGATAAAGGCATGGCGCTGATGCGCAGCGGTGATATGCGCACGTTCCAGGACTTCGACGTGCCGGACGAGGCGATCGGCTGCGGCTTCCACGAGGCCGTGCGCGGCGTCCTTTCGCACCACCTGGTGATCAGAGACGGCAAGATCGCCAACTACCACCCCTACCCGCCCACACCGTGGAACGGCAGCCCACGCGATTCGTACGGCACGCCCGGCCCGTACGAGGACGCGGTGCAGGACATGCCGATCTTCGAGGAGAACGGGCCGGACGACTTCAAGGGCGTCGACATCATGCGTGCCGTTCGCAGCTTCGACCCGTGCCTGCCATGCGGGGTGCATATGTATCTCGGCAAGGGCCGCACGTTGCGGAAGCTGCATTCGCCGATCGGCGGCAGCACCCATGGCTGACGCCGTCGACGCAACTGAACTCGAGGCGCTACTCGTTCGCCTGGACGACCTGCTGGCGCAGCTGGAGCGGACGCCGGGCGCCACCGCCGCACTAGCGCTCGACGCGGTACGGGCGCTCAGCGAGGTGTACGGCACGGCCCTCGCACGGATCGTCGACCTGGCCTCGCCGCAACTGCTCGACGCCTATGACCGCGACGAACTGCTGCGCCATCTGATGACGTTGCACGACCTGCATCCGCACCCGCTGGAGCAGCGTGTGCTGCGGGCGCTCGACGGCGTGCGTCCGTACCTGCA
>DATFTS010000203.1:0-3222 GCA_035261645.1 Jatrophihabitans sp.
CGCCGGGTGGTGCTTCGGTATCACGCCGACGTACTCGGTCTGGTTCGAGAACAGCCAGATCGACACCGCCATGCTGATCGCCATCGCGATCGGTCCGGCCCAGTTGGTGTTGTTTCGCTCGGCAAGCAGGCTGGTGCGGTCGGTGCGCCTGCGCAGGAACCGGTCGACGAGCACCACGCCGAGCCACGGGGCGATCCAGTAGGAGATGACCAGCAGGAAGTTCTCGTACGTCTTGCCGGCGTTGTGCAGGCCGGCCAGCGCCACGAAGAACCCCACCAGCCCGAACAGCAGCGCGACCGCCGCGCGTGCCCAGTGCGTCGGCAGTCGCACT
The DNA here is from genome assembly GCA_035261645.1 of Jatrophihabitans sp. Classification (GTDB taxonomy): domain Bacteria; phylum Actinomycetota; class Actinomycetes; order Mycobacteriales; family Jatrophihabitantaceae; genus Jatrophihabitans. The sequence continues at coordinate 332 of DATFTS010000203.1, forward strand.
CCGAGCGCCATGAACGACATCGAGCCCGAGTAGATGTTCAACGCGTTGGCGGCGACAGCGCCGAGGCAGATCGCGAGCAGCGTCAGCTTGCCGAGCCACGTGGGCAGCAGGTTCGTGAAGAAACTGGGGTTGACGTCGGTGACCTTGGTCGCGGTCACGACGGCGGCGCCGGCCACCTCGAGCAGCACGCACGACAAGAAGACGCCGAAGCCGGCGGCGAGCGCAATCGGCAACCGCCGGGTGTTGGGCGGCAAGTAGCGCGTGTAGTCCGAGGCGTACGGATTCCAACCGACCGCGTACCCGAACGACGCGCCGAACAGGATGAGGAAACCGCCGATGCCGCCGCCGCCGTGCACGGCCGAAGGGTGCGCCTTCGAAAGCACGACGATGCACGCCACGACGAAGATGACGGTGAGCACCGGGAAGGCAAGCCGCTCGAAGGCATGCACCAGGTTGTGGCCGAAGAAGGCGATGATGATCTGCGCCGCGACGACGATCACCAAACAGAGCCACTTCGGCGCATGGATGAGCGCGTTGAGCGCCAGCGCCCCACTCACGCTGTTCACCGCGAACCAGCCGATCCCGGCCACGACGGCGTTGATGCCCGCAGGTAGGACGTTGCCGAGGAAGCCGAAGCCGCTACGGCTGAGCACCATCTGCGGCAGGCCGTACTCCGGACCCCACGTCGAGAGCACGCCGTGCGTGATCGAGCCCAGTGCCGTCCCCAGCACGATGGCCCAGACCGTCTGCCAGAACGTCAGCCCGAAGAACAACGGCCCGAGGAAGCCGACCGCGATGGTGGCGAACTCCATGTTCGGCGAGGTCCAGGTCCAGAACAGGCCGAGCGGGCGGCCGTGCCGTTCGTCGAGCGGGATGGCTTCTACGCCGCCGGGTTCGACCGCGACGACCTTGTCGCCGTAGTCGCGCGTCGGGTCATCTACGACAGGGGTGATCGTCGACATGTCCCTACCTTGGCAGCTGGGGGTGACGGTTGCATTTCACCGCTACTCGTGAGTACGGCAAGCTCTGGAGCATGGCGCGTTGGTACCAGCTCGAACCTGTGGACGAGCAGATTTTCGCTACCGCCGGACAGGTCTACCGATTCCCGGTGCGGCTGCCCGTTTCACCGGAGCGCGTTTGGGAGTCTCTTGCCTCGGACGAGAGCCTGGCCGCCTGGGGGCTGGGCGTGCGTCGGCTCACCTGGACCTCGCCGCGGCCGTTCGGCGTCGGCACCACCCGCGAGGTAGTGCTGCCGCTGAACAGCGTGACGGTGCGCGAGCGTTTCTACCGGTGGGACGAGGGCAAGGGCTACGCCTTCTACGTCGAATCGGCGAACCGTCCGGGGCTACAGCACTTCGCCGAGGACTACGCGGTCGAGGCCGACGGCGACGGCGCGCTGTTCACCTGGACCATCGCGATGGACGCCAAGCCTGGCCTGGCGCCGCTGCTGACGATGCTCGGCCCGGTGAACAGGCAAGCGTTCGGCCAGGTCGCGCGCGGCGCCCGGAAGTACTTCGCAGCCAACCCCTAAACGCGACGAGTGGGGCACCTCATCGGTGCCCCACTCGCGCGCTGTACGACTACTCGACGGACGGGACGCGTCGGCGTCCCGTCCGCCGCGCCTCAGCTGTTCGTTGCCAACTCGTGCGCCTGGCGCAGCAGCGCTCGGCCCCGGGCGAGCTCAGACGTCACTGTGCCGTGCGAGGGCTGTTCGCCGTTTGCTGCCGCCGCCAGCACAACCTTCATCTCCCCCGCGAGTTTGTCGCGGGACTTCGCCAGGTGCTGCAGCGTCTCCTGCTCGTCCAGGTACTTCGTGTCGTCGGTCGCGGTGCCGCTCGCCAACGCGGCCGAGTCGGCGATCAACGTGTCGGTCGCGAACGCCCCGACGCTGGAGTTGAGCTGCTGATACATCTGGGCGAGTTCGTCCGTACCGGTCAGCGCGGAGTTCGGCGAGGCCAGCGCCTGCGTGACTACGTTGCCGTCGGTCTGGTAGTCGTCCTGCAGACCGAGCAGGTGCAGCAGGGTCGGACGCAGGTCCGTCTCCTCGACCCAGGTGCCCTGCGTGCTCGCCTGCGGCACCGTGTTCAGCGAGTTGGGGTCCTGCGACTCGTTCCCGCCGGCCGGCCCCGGCCCGTCCACGCCACCGACCGCAGCACCCGGACCGGCGACACCGGCCCAGGTGATGTCGATGTTCGGGCTGTAGTAGCCGTGGTTGTACGCGAACGAGGAGTTGATCGCCACGTTCGGGCCGCTCGTCCCGAAGAAGTAGTCAGGCATCGGGAGCAGCGTGTAGGTCGGCGTCCGCAGCGGGTCGGCCGTCTGCATGTGCAGGATCTCCTGCTCAACTGCACCCGCCTGGTACTTGGTGATCTGCTCGTTCGGGTTGCCGGTGTACGGGTTGTTACCCGTCATGGCGGCGGTGTCCCGTTCGAGCTGGCGCACCGTCGGGTCGTTCGCATCCGGCTGGCCGTGCACGTAGATCGCTGCGCCCTGCGGCTCGATGTCGAACTTCGTGCCGCTGCTCGACGTCGTCGACAGCAAGCCGTTGATGTTCGCCGCAAGCTCGCCGATCTGCGTGCCGGTGTAGTGGCACGGAGTGGTCACACCGTCACACCCGGCCGGGGTCGGCTGGGTTGCCCGCCCGACGTTCGCGCCGGAGAACTGGTCGTTCTCCTCGGCACTGATGACGAACTCGGTGTTCGCGGGAGTGATGCCGTCCGCCGCGAGACGCTGGAAGAACGTCTTGAATGCGTCGTCGTAAGCCTTCGCGTTGTTCACGTAGCAGTTGTCACCCGGACCCAACGGCTTACCGCTGCCGGTAGCTGTGGCCGTCGTGCACGAGCCGCTGGTGCCGGCCTTGCGCTCATGCAGGTCGGAGATGTAGCCGTAGG
>DATFTS010000204.1:0-2148 GCA_035261645.1 Jatrophihabitans sp.
CGGCAGAGCGTCAAAGAGCTGATCCTGCCCGGTGGCCGGCTGCTCGAGCAGCGCGACGCCGCGATTCGCGCGCTGGCAGAAATCCCCGGCGTCACCTGCGAGGTACCCAAGGGCGCGCTCTACGTGTTCCCGCGGCTGGACCCGGACGCGTACAAGATCGTGGACGATCAGCAGTTCGTGCTCGAGTTGCTGCGCGCCAAGCACGTACTCGTCGTTCAGGGCACCGGTTTCAACTGGCCGCACCCCGACCATCTGCGCATCGTCACGTTGCCACGCTCGGACGATCTGACCGACGCGATCGGCCGGATCGGCGAGTTCCTCGCCGACTACAGCGGCGAGTTCTGAGGGCTGCGTCGCAAACAGGGATCGCCGATGTCACGCCGACTGGTCAACCTCACCCTCGACAATCTGTCTGATCTACCGAGGCGGTGCCGTAACTGCGTCTACTGGGAACTCGACCCGGTTGCCGGCGAGCGGGCCAGGGAGGCGGGCGACGCCGCATTGGAGAAGGAGGCATGGCTCTCCGACACGCTGCTCGAGTGGGGTAGCTGCGGCCAGCTGATATACGTCGACGGCGCCCCGGCCGGATACGTGCTGTACGCACCCGCCGCGTACGTGCCGCGCGCAGTCGCATTCCCCACCTCGCCCGTCTCGGCGGACGCGGTGCTGCTGATGACTGGCCGCATCGTCGCCGAGTTCGCGGGCGGGGGACTCGGCCGCATGCTGGTCCAGGGCGTGGCGCGCGATGTCGTTCGCCGCGGTATCCGCGCGATCGAGGCGTTCGGGCGCGGCGACAACGGCGATGCGAACGAGACGGACGAGCCCGATGCGCCGGATCACCGGTGCCTGCTGCCGGCGGACTATCTGCGTGCCGTCGGGTTCAAGACGGTGCGCCCGCATCCCCGCACGCCACGGCTGCGCCTGGACGTGAAGACCACCGTGACGTGGCGCGAGGACGTCGAGTACGCACTGGACCGGCTGCTCTCGTCGATGCAGGCGCCGGTGCTTTCCCGCTGAATCGCTTCAGCGGGCGACCACGGGGATTCGCATGACGCCGGTGGGCGGATCGTCGGCGAGGGGCAGGTAAAGCCTCTGCACCGCGACCAGCAGCCCCTCCGCCACCGTGTCGCGAAACTGCGGGTCACGCAGCTTCTCTCGATCGGTGGGCGCGGTCAGGTAACCCACCTCGACGCGCACGGCGGGCATCCGGGTAAGGCGTAGCAGCGCCCAGGCCTTGCCGTGCGTGCGGTTGTCGCCCAGCCGGGTGCGTGCCACCAGTTCGCGCTGGGCGAGGTCTGCAAGCCGCTCACCGATCGTCGACGTGGATTCGCCGGCCCCGTAGTAGTAGGCGGCGATGCCGTTCGCCAGCGGCGAGTTGGCGCCGTCGACGTGCAGCGACAGCAGCAGATCGGCCCCGACGTCGTTCGCAAGCTGGGCGCGCTGCTCCTCGGTGGCCTGCTTGTGCGGACCACGGGTCAGCCAGGCTTGCACGCCGAGGGCGGTGAGCCGGCCCTCGAGACGCGTTGCGAGATCCCACACGACGTCGGCCTCGCTGGTGCCATCGGCCTGGACGCCCGGATCGTCGCCTCCGTGACCGGGATCGAGCACGATCCGCTTGCCCAGCAGGCTAGGTCCGGAGTCGGCTACCGCGACGAGGTCACGCAACAGCTGTGGCCGGCCGCCCACCACCCGGCGGGCGAGCTGCCGCAGCGCCCGTAGCGTCGCCATCCCGCAGATGCCGTCGGGCACCAAGCCGTATTCGCGCTGGAAGCGGCGCAGCGCGTCGGCGGTCCCGAGCCCGAAGACGCCGTCGGCGCGCGTGAGCGGGTAGCCGAGTTCGATGAGCTTCGTCTGCAGCTCCGCGACGTCGTCACCGGTGAGTCGTTGCCCGGCTTGATGGGCGAGAACGCGATCCCCGAGGCGCCAGTGAGCGCCGGTCAGCGCGGAGTAGGTCTCCGCACCGACGATGCCGTCGACAGAGATCCCACGGCGCTGCTGGAAGTGCCTCACGGCGAGCTCGGTGGCTTCGTCGAACACGTCGGCCTGATCGGCATGGGTGTTGTCGAGCAGGCCGATCGACGCGAGCATCCGGCGCACCTCGGCGACGGCGCTACCGGCAGCGCCGCGGCGGAGTAGCTGCATCAGATG
>DATFTS010000205.1:0-4808 GCA_035261645.1 Jatrophihabitans sp.
GGCCGAAGTCGACCAGCGCAGCCGCCGTGGGAGCACCGTCGACCGTGATGTGCCGCTCGTCCAGGTGCCAGCCGCGGGGGCGGATGACCGGTACGGCGAGCGGCTGGTCGGTGCGCAGCCGGTACTTCGTCCCGTCCGGCGGGGTGTGCTCGAGATCGCGACGCACCACATGACGCAGCACGACTTGCCCGTTCACGACGTTCGTCCAATGCGGCGTGTTCGCGTCCTCGAGATCTGCGAGCCACACCTTCGCGCCCGAGTTCAGCGCGTTGATCGCCATCTTCGGGTCGGGCGGGCCGGTGATCTCGACCCGGCGGTCGCGCAGATCCGGCGGGCAGTCGGCCACCGTCCATGCGGCAGCCCGCACGGCTGCCGTCGAGTCCAGAAAGTCGAGGCGTCCGGTGCGCGCTGTCCGGGTGTACCGCTCGCGCCGTGCCTCGAGCAACTCGTCGCGGCGGGCGCCGAAGCGCCGCTGCAACTCGGCCACGAACGCGACGGCGTCAGGGGTGAGAACCTCCTGCGCGCCTGGGACCGCCGTCGGATCGACGGCGGTCCCTTGGGGCATCTGCATCAATCAACCACTTTCTCGCGCAACCGCTCCGGCACGCCGCCGTGCGGAACATCCACTGCGACCGCACCCTCGTCGAGCGCCGCCTGCACTGCGTCGAGGGGTGGACGCGTGCCCGTCGTCCAGTGGTTGAACACCAGGTTCAAGACGAACACAACGATCACGGTAGCGGTGATGCTCGAGCCGAAGATCACCTGGAAGTCCTTGGGGAACTTGTCGTAGAAGTGCTGGTTGAACGCCGGCAGCAGCCCGACGGCCAACGACGTCGCAACGATAAGCAGGTTGCTGTTGCCTTCAAAGTTCACCTTGTGCAGCGTCTGGATGCCGACCGCGGTAACCATCGCGAACATGACGGTCGCGCCACCGCCGATCACCGGGCCGGGCAGGTCGGCGACGATCTGGCCGATCTTGGGGATCAGACCCAGCACCAACAGCAGGGCGCCACACACTGACACGACCCAGCGGCTGCGGACCTTCGTGAGGCCGACCAGCCCGACGTTCTCCGCGAACGCGGTGTCAGGGAACGAGTTCGTGAACGAGGCAAGCACCGCGGAGAGGCCGTCGGTCGCGAGGCCGCGCGCGAGGTCGTCCGGCGTGACGTCCTTGCCGACCATCTCCCCCACCGCCAGCATGTCGGCGGTCGACTCCGTGTAGGTCACGATCATGACGATGCACATCGTGATGATCGCGGCGGCGGAGAACTTGGGCGCTCCGAAGTTGAAGATGTGCGGGGCACCGAGCCAGGCAGCGTTCTTCACATTGCTGAAGTCGACGAGGTGCATGAACGACGCGACGATCGTGCCGATCACCAGGCTCAGCAGCACGGCGATCTGGCTGATGAAGCCACGGAAGACGCGGGTGATCAGCAGGATGGCCAGGATGACGACACCCGCAAGGGCGATGCGTCCCACGCTGCCCACGTACTTGTCGCCGTTGTGCGCGTCGCCCAGGATCAGCGTGATGTCGGCGCCGCCGAGCGAGAGCCCGATGATGCAGATGACCGTGCCTGACACCAGCGGCGGGAAGAACCGGATCACCCGCGAGAACGGCTTGGCGATCACCAGGCCGAAGATGCCCGAGACCAGCATCGCGCCGTAGACGTATGGCAGTCCGCTACGGCCACCGTACTGGGACGCGATGATGATCATCGGGTTCAGCACGGTGAACGTCGCGCCGGCGACGACCGGCAGGCGCACACCGAACAACTTCGAGACGCCCACCGACTGGATGAGCGTGGCGATGCCGGACACCAGGAGGTCCGCGCTGACCAGGATCGCGATGTCGTGCGACTTCAGCCCGATTGCCGGGCCGACGATCAACGGGACCGCGACGGCGCCCGCGTACATGATGAACAGGTGCTGCAGGCCGAACGCGAACAGCTTGTGCGCGGGCAGGACCTCGTCCACCGGGTGGCGCCCGGAGCCAGTCTTCGCGGGGGTGTGGGTCAGCGACATGAGACCTCCTAGGTGCCTTCGCCGGCTGAGGTGTTGCTGAAGCGCTGAGGCTGGTATTTCCGCTATGCGGATAAGTATTTTCGCTTCGCAGATAAGTTAGCTGGCGCACATCGGCCGGTCAAGGGCTCGAAGCGCCCAATTTCCGGCGATCTTGAAGGCGCGCCCCCGTCAGTTGTCCGCCCTTCCGGGCGCTATAGCGGCTTGAAGCGCGGACAACTGCGGGGGTGGGGCGCGGTAGGTGGGCGCGGTGGGCGGCAGCGGGCGGCGGGGGCGGGCGCGCGCGTGAGTCGGGCGGGGTTAGGCGGTGGCGTCGACCGGGTGGGGGGCACGCGCGGGGACGGCCAGCTCAGCGCTTATCTGCTCCGCTGCGGCCCGCAGCATCGGCGCCGCCTTCGCCACCACATCGTCCGACATCCGCGTGAGCGGTCCGGACATCGACAGCGCCATCGCGCGCGGGGCGTGCGGCACCGCAACAGCGACACATCGCACACCCATCTCCTGCTCGCCGTCGTCGAGCGCGTAGCCGCGTTCGCGCACCCGGCTGAGGTCATCGAGGAACGCGGCCGGTTCGGTGATCGTGTGCTCGGTGCGTCGTGGCATGCCGGTGCGCTTGAGCAGGTCGAGAACGTCCTGATCGTGCTGCGAGGCCAGGATCGCCTTGCCCACGGCCGTCGCGTGCGGCTTGGCGCGCCGGCCGACCTCGGTGAACATCCGCATGAAGTTCTGCGACGGCTGAACTTGCGCCACGTAGACGATCTCCTCGCCATCGAGCACGGCCAGGTTCACCGACTCCCCGAGCGACTCGACGACGCGGCGCATGTAGGGGTGTGCCAGCGTGCCGAGGCGTTTGGTGCTGCTGTCGGCCAGCCGCATCAACCGCGGGCCGAGCGAGTACTGCCGCGACGGTTCCTGCCGGACATAGCCGAGGTCAACCAAGGTGCGGACGATCCGGTGGATCGTCGCAAGCGGCAGGCCGGAGTCCGCGGCCAGTTGCGATAGGCCGATGACGCCGCCGGCGTCGGCCATCGCCTCGAGGATTGCGAACGCCCGGTCGAGCGACTGCACACCGCCGCGGGACCGGCCGTTGGCCGAGTCGTCAGCTGCCACAGGATCTCCACCTCAGCCGGGACGGGTTTCAAAATACGATAGCAGATTTCCGCATGCCGGAAGAGCCAGAGAGCCCCAGGAATCAAGACTTGATGCGTTGCCCGTCGACCCAGACGCCGGCTACGTCGGCGCTGGTGGCGAGCGCGAACAGCTTGGCCACCGCACTCTCTGAGCTGTCGGCGTGCCGTAACCCCACGTCCAGCTGGGTGCCTTGCGCAGGACGCACCCAGACCGCGTCGAACCGCCGGCCGATAGAGAGGTCACCGACCTGGTCCTGTAGTCCCAACGCGCGGGCGCCGGCCGCGGTCGCCAGATACAGCAGATGCACTGGGGTCAGCGGCACGCTGTCCGCACCGCGCAGGCGCTGCACGAAGGATGCCTGCAGCCCCTCCTTGAACAGCGACAACCCGGTGCCCGCGCCCACGTCGCTGCCGAGCGCCACCGTGACGCCGTGGCGCAGATGCCGCTCAAGCGCGAACAGCCCGCTGCCGAGCGCGCAGTTGCTTGTCGGGCAGTGCGAGACCGCCGCGCCGGTAGCGCCGAGCAACTCCAGCTCGGCGTCAGTCGCATGCACGTTGTGCGCGAAGACGCTCCGCTTGCCGACCAGCCCGTGCGCGTCGTAGCTGTCGAGGTAGCTGCCGCCGAACAGCTCGCGTACCTTCGCGATCTCAGCGGGGTTCTCGTTGATGTGCGACGTGAGCCAGCTGCCCGGCACGTCCGCATGCAGCGTCGTGCACGAGGCGAGCAGGTCGTCGCTGCACGACAGCGAGAAGCGCGGCGTCACGGCATACCGCAACCGCCCGGCGCCGTGCCACCGCTCGGCCAACTGCCGACCCTCGTCGTATGCGCGTTGCGCGCTCGTGTGCAGTTCCGGGCGCAGCAATCGATCGCTGAGCACCAGGCCACTGGTGACCCGCAGGCCGACGTCCTGCGCAGCTTCGAACAGTGCATCGACGGCGGGTGCGAAGTGCGAGCCGAATACGAGCGCGCTGGTCGTGCCGGCGTCGGCCAAGGCGCGGACGAACTCCCCCGCGACGCCCTGCGCATACGCGACGTCGGCGAAGCGAGCCTCCTCCGGCAACGCGCACCGTTCCAGCCAGTCCAGCAGCGGCATGCCGAGCGCACCGATCACCCGAAGTTGCGGGTAGTGGACGTGCGTGTCGACCAGGCCGGGCAGCACGACCCCGTCGCGCAGGTCCACCACCTGTTCGCCCGGATGCCGCCTGGCGACCTCGGCGAACTCGCCGCGGTCGATGATCACCCCGTCGCTCACGACGACGCCCGCGTCCGCCTCGCTGCGGAGTGCACCGCCGGCGAAGGGGTCGTCCGGCGTATCGACCACGTGCCCACGGAACACACTCATGGCACGTCCGCGTGCTCGCGCTCGAACGTGCGCAGCAGATCGGCTGCGACGCTCACCGCGATCGTCGCCGGATCCTTGCCACTGATGTCGGCGAGCCCGATCGGCGTCTTGATCCGGTTGAGCGTCTGCTCGTCGTGGCCACCTTCGTCGGAAAGGCGGCGCCGGAACCGGGACCACTTGGTGGACGAGCCGATCAACCCGATCGAGCCGAACTCCCCATGCCGGAGCAGGGCGTCGCACAGCGCAGCGTCCTCCGCGTGGTCGTGCGTCATGATCAGCACGTGTGTGCCGTGAGGAAGCTCGCCTAGGACGATCT
>DATFTS010000206.1:0-2865 GCA_035261645.1 Jatrophihabitans sp.
GAGTTCAGCGGCACACCGGGCGCGCGGATCAGCGACGAGTTGGCGATCGTGAACCTCGGCACCCAGCCCGTAACGCTGCGGCTCTACGCCACGGACGCGACCACGAGTGCGACCGGCTCGTTCGCGCTGCTCGCCGCCAACGAGAAGCCGACCGACATCGGTACCTGGATCGTGCTGCACAGCCCAGCTACCGTGCACGTGCCGGCACGGACTTCTCGCGGGCCGTCGGCGGTCTTCGTACCGGTGACCGTGAACTTCCCGCAGAACGCGTCGCCCGGCGATCACGCGGGCGGCGTAGTCGTCTCGCTGAGCGGCGTCGCGCGCAACGGCCAGGGCGTGAACGTCAAGCTCGACCAGCGGGTCGGCATGCGTGTCTACGCGAGGGTCGCCGGGCCGGTGCACGCCGCGCTACGCATCGACAACTTCCATGTCGGCTTTGCCGGTCCAGCGATCGTCGGCAACCCGTTCGGGGACGGGGTAGCCACGCTGCACTACACGGTGCGCAACGTTGGCAACATCCTGCTGGGCGCGCAGCAGTCGGCGACGCTGAGTTCGTGGTTGGGCGGTTCGCTGCACGTCAGCGGCGCGACCGCGGCGGCCAGCAGCCAGTCCGCCAAGCGGGGCACGCTCCCGCTGCTGGAGTCGCTACTGCCGGGTACTTCGGTCACGATCAACCAGCGCGTGCCGGGAGTGTTTCCAGGCCTGCGCATCACCGCCACGCTGCACCTGACGCCGCTCGAGCTGGCCGGTGCCGCCGATCCACACGTGGGGCCCACCGCGCAGTCCGCGACGGCATTCGGCGTCCCATGGTCGCTGATCATCCTTGTGGTCGTACTTCTCTTCGGGGCGGGCGCAGCCTTCTGGTTGATCAGGCGCAATCGCAAACGTCCTTCCCGTTCCGGCAACACGTCACACCGGACGCCGGCGGTCGTGGCCCGCGCGGGCGGCGACGCATGATCGGCAAGGCTCTCGTCGTCGCAGCCGCGCTGTGCTTCGTAGGCGTCTCGAGCGCGGGCGCCAGTGCTGTTCCTTATACCGATCCACAGGCGACCGGAGCGATCACGCTGTGCGACGTGAAGGGCAACGTGACCACCGGCGGCGACATCCACACGAAGCCGTTCGTCTGGCGCGCGGTCGGCTCCAGCGCCGCCACAACGCCCTTCAACGGTGCCGGCAGAACCGCCGCACTGTATGGCTACCAGCCGATCAAGGATGTCGACCCCACCATGTGGGAGGGCGAGTTCCTTACCGCGGGAGCGACTTACACCAACCCTTCGCGGCCGATGGCGGCCGCGACCGCGTACGACCCCTCGCTTGCCGACCTGCTCGGCGACTACCCGCCGAAGTGGAACGGTTTGCTCGAGCTGCGGATGTTCCTCGGCGTACCCGGCGAGCCCACCTACACAGCGAAGTACAACGCCGCGACGATCCACATCACCGGTAGCCGGTGGACGCTGCTCCAGGGTGGACGCGAGGGCTGCAACAGCGGTGTCTCCAACTCGTCGGAGAACTTGCTCCCGTACGTGCGGGCCGCCAGGACCCCGGCGCCGAACGCAACCACCGTGGCGGCGCAGCCCTCGCACGGAAAACAAGGCATTTCATCCGCCGCCGGGTCGCGCCGCACGGCATCCGCTTCGCCCGACTCGTCGCCGTCACGCGTCGCCCAGTCACCGGCTGCGGTGAACCGCTCGTCGTCTTCCGGCACGTCCTCGCCCCTGCCCTGGGTGCTGTTGGCGGTCGCCGTCGCGGCCGCCGGTGGCGGCGTCGCGTGGTGGCGCATCAAGAGGCCGGGTTCAAGCCAATGATTCGTCCTCGGTTAACCCGCCGTCTGCTCCGGCTCGACATCAACACGCTCTGATGGAACGAGCGTCCGACAACAAATTGGGAGAGGGCAACATGAGTCGTCGTCCGTACCTGCTGCGAGCAGTTCTCGCCGCATCCGGGCTCTTGTCGGCCGGGCTGTTGGCCGCGGCGCCGGCCATGGCCGACGGCACCGCGCCGCCATGGGCGCCGGGGGGTGTCAGCCAGGACCAGAACGCGGTCGGGGGCCTGACGTTTTACGACGCAAGCGGCAACGTAATCACCGGTGGGCCCACGGCCTCCGCGCCGTTCGCCGCATTCGTGCAGGGCCGCAACCAGACGCGTGCCGTCACGTGGACGGACACGAAGGCCGCGCTCTTTGCCTACCTGCCGCAGGAGGGCCAGACGCCGGATCTCTGGACGTCGAACGAGCTGATGGGTCTCGCCTCGACCTACCCGAACGGATCCGCTCCCGGCAGCCTTGCCACGTCGCCACTGCCGCTCTACACCGGAGCGAACGACGACACGACGCTTGCGACGGTTGAAAGCGATTTCCCGAACAACTCGGCCACCGCCGGCTACGCGCATGTCTACGAGCTGCGGCTGCACACGAATGCACCGGGTCACACGCTGTCGACGCAGTACGACTACGCCGACATCTCCATAGACGACACTGCGCACACGTGGACGCTCGTCTTCACGCCAGGCGCTCCGGCGACAGCTCCGGGTGCACCGACCGGCGTGCACGCCACAGCGAGCAACGCGGCGGCCACCGTGTCGTGGACCGCGCCCGCCAACACCGGCGGTGCGGCCATCACCGGGTACGACGTGCAGAAATCCTCGAACGGTGGCACGAGTTGGACGTCGGTATCTACCGCGTTCCACACCAGCACGGCGACTTCGCACGTGGTGACCGGTCTCGCGAACGGGACGGCGTACATCTTCCGCGTGGCCGCGATCAACTCGGCGGGCACGGGCGCGTACTCGACGCCCAGCACGGCAGTGACGCCGACCGCTGATTCGTCGTCACTCACCATCTCGACGCCGAAATCGACCGCGTATGGC
>DATFTS010000207.1:0-2704 GCA_035261645.1 Jatrophihabitans sp.
CCGGCGAGGTGTGCGGCGGAGGTTCGGCCGAGCAGCGCTGGCATGGTCGCCACCGCTTGCGCGAGCTCGTCGAGCGCGTCCCCGAACAGTGCCTGGGCGCCGTCGCAGAGCGCGGTCTCCGGATGCGGATGCACGTCGACCATGACGCCGTCTGCCCCGGCTGCGATACCAGCCCGAGCCAGCGGCACGACGAGGTCGCGCCGGCCCGCCGCGTGCGACGGGTCGACGATCACTGGCAAGTGCGACTGGCGCTGCACCATCGCCACCGCCGACACGTCCAGCATGTTGCGGATGGCCGGCTCGAACGATCGCACCCCGCGCTCGCACAACACGATGTCGAGGTTGCCGCGTTGGGCGATGTACTCCGCCGCCATCAGCCATTCCTCGTATGTCGCGGTGAGCCCGCGCTTGAGCATGACCGGCTTGCCACTGGCGCCCACCGCTTGCAACAGCCCGAAGTTCTGCATGTTGCGCGTGCCGATCTGGAGCATGTCGGCGTGCTCGGCCACGACGTCCACGTCGCCGCGGTCGGTCACCTCGGTGACGATCGGCAGCCCGATCTCGTCGCGGACCTCGGCGAGGATGCGCAGCCCGTCCACCCCCAGGCCCTGGAATGCGTATGGCGACGTGCGCGGCTTGAAAGCGCCGCCGCGGAGCAGTGTGGCGCCTGCGCGCTTAGCCATCCGAGCGGATTCAAGCGTCTGGTCAGGCGTCTCTACGGCGCACGGCCCGGCGATCAAGGTGAACGTGTCCGGGCCGATCGGCACACCGCCGACCCGGATCGTGGTGCGCTTGCTGTGGTTCTGCGCCGAGACCAGCTTGTACGGCGCGGTGATGCGCATGGTCTCTGCCACGCCGGGCAGCCCCTCGACGTCAAGGGTCTCGAGCACGTCTTCGGTGCCGACCACGCCGATGATCGTGCGCATGACGCCCCGGCTGACGAACGCCTGTCCGTTGTGCGCCTCTATGTGCTCAACGATGCTGGCGACGTCGTCGTCGGTCGCGCTCGGCGCCATCACGATGACCATGCGCGCAAGCCTAACGACCCCTTGTCAGGTGGGTTGCGACCGCGCGGTGCTCGAGCAGGGTCGCGATGTCGGCCGCGTGTGCCGTGTCGTTGGTCTCGACCACCATCGGGATGCGGCGCGTCGTGGGCGTGGTGAAGAGGGCGGCGAAGGCGTCGCGTCCGATGGTGCCGTGCCCGACCGCCTCGTGCCGATCGCGTTTGGATCCTGCCGGGTCGCGGCTGTCGTTCACGTGGACGAGCCCGATCCCGCCGCGCCCGGCGGCCTGGCCGTACGCACGTAGTGCGGCAGCGAACGACGACGCCGTGGACATGTCGTGGCCGGCCGCGTGCATGTGGCAGGTGTCGAGACACACGCCGATGCGCTCGTCGCGGCCGAGCGCGTCGAGGTAGCCGGCCAGCGACGCGGCGTCGGAGGCGAGTGCGCCACCACCGCCGGCGGTCGGCTCGACTAGCAGTCGCGGTCCGTTCGGGACCGCATCGAGCACCCGCAGCACGTGCTCGCGCACCTGCGCCAGCGCAGCGTCGCGGCGGTTGCCGAGCACTGCCGAGCCGGCGTGCACGACGACACCACGCGCCCCGATCGCCCGGCCTCGTCGCAGCGCGAACTCCAGCGCCTGCCGCGATCGACGCAGCGTCTCGGGAGTCGGGGAGCCGAAGTTGATCAGATACGGCGCGTGGACGAACACCGGCACGCCGCAGCTCTCGGCAAAGGACGCGTCGCCGTCCGGATCAGCCGGCGGCGGCGCCCACGCGCGCGGGCTGGACAGGAACACCTGCACGACCTCGGCGCCGATCGTCCGCGCGTAAGGCAGGCACCGCAGTAGGCCACCGGCGACCGAGACATGCGCGCCTATCGGCGCGAGCGGACGAAGCACAGCCAGCGGATCAGGAACTCAGCGCGTAGACGGTCACCGTGCTGCCGGCGTGCACGCTCTGCCCGGAGGTCGGGCTGAGGGCGAGCACCGTGACCGGGTTGGAGCCTCCGACCGGCACGACGTTCGGCACCAGACCGGCGTCGGTGATCGCCTTGGTGGCGTCGCCTATGGGGGTGCCGACCGGGATGTCCGGCACCTTCACCATCTCCGGTCCCTTGGACACGGTGACCGTGATCGTGCTGCCCTTGCGAGCCTTGTCCGACGGGCTGAGCGAGATCACCTCGCCGTCGCCCACCGAATCGCTGTACTCGTCGACGCGGTCGACCTTGAACTGACCGGCGGAGTCGTGCAACGTGTGCGCGGCCTGGTTGAACGGCGTGCCCTGCGGGACCGACGGGATGTCGACCATGGGCGGCCCGCTCGAGACGTAGATGGTGATCGTCTGGTCGCTCGTCACCTTGGCGCCGGCCGGCGGATCGGTGCGCTTCACCAGGCCGGCTGGGACGGTGTCACTCGCCTCCGGCTTGAAGTCGGACGCGACGGTCAGCGGTCCGGTGGCCTCCAGTGCCTTGCGTGCGTCGGCCGGCGACTCCTTCGCGACCCGTGGAATCGTGTAATAGTGCGGGCCGGCCGACATGACGACGGTGACGGTCTTGCCCCGGGCCAGTCGGGTGCTCGCGGCCGGCTTGGTCCGTAGCACAAGACCCTTCTTGATCTTCGCGTCGAACTCCGGCCCCGGCTGCACCTGAACTTTGTAACCGGCGGCCTGCAAGCGACTGATCGCTGTTGCCCTCGGTGTGCC
>DATFTS010000208.1:0-1932 GCA_035261645.1 Jatrophihabitans sp.
CCGTCGGACTCGGCGTTGGCGTTCTTCGCGGGCATTTTCAGCCTTCCCTTCTTGACGCGCAGGACACGGCGTCATGCCGACCTTTGGTCGAAACGCTAGGCCCGACCACACCGTGGCACTTCTTGATTCCTGATCGGATCGGAGTCCAGCCGGGGCACGTCCGGCTAGTCGACGACATGGAACTCGATCCGGTACAGCAGGGTGTCGTCATTGATGGGACCGGCGTGAGCGGCTCGGCGGCGCAGAGCGTCGAGGTCGGTTTCGCCGGAGCGTCGCAAGTCCGCCGTATCGATCGAGGCGAAGGGGACGAGTTCGATCGAATCGACTTCGATCTGTCCGAACCCAACCCGATATCGGCCGCCGGCCTTCACTTGGGGTCTGCGCCATAGCCGGAAAGTCACAGTGACGCCACCGGACAGCACGTCTTCGCGCAGCTCCCGGCTGAACTCCACGCGCCCAGACTAGCCAAGCGGTTAGCAACGCTTCAGACGGTTGCGGCCGCCATCTCGGGCAAGCCCGCCAGCGTCTTGTCGAATTCGGCGATGAGGTCGCGGATGCGCGCCAACCGCTCCCGACCCTCGTCGCCGAGCATGTCAAAGGTCGTCAGCGGCTCGCGGACGTCACCCATCGGATATCCGGCGGCCGCCGCCAACGCCTTGGAGTAGCACTGGTGCCCGTACGTCGGGTGCCCGGCCGCGATGATGTGGTCGATGCGATCGACGATCATCTGCAGCCGCCGGGCGTCGGCCACGCGGCCGGCGACGAGCAGGTCCCAGATCCGGTAGCTGTTGATGATGTAGTTGCCGTACGGGTTCACGTAGCCGACCGCGCCGAGCAGGTACGAGTCGACCGGCCGCTCCCCCGCGTAGACGTTCATGACGCCGTCGGTGGCTTCGATGACGTCGCGCACCCGCGCCAGATCCTGGCTGGACTCCTTGATGTAGCGGATGTTCTCGAAGTCGCGGGTCAGCCGGCCGACGAGGGCGGCGGACATGTCGACGTTGGACGTCACCGGGTTGTTGTAGAGCATGATGGGCACGCTGACGGCCTCGGAGATGGCCTTGTAGTACTGCCAGATCTCGTCGTCAGTGGGCGTGTAGTAGTACGGCGGCAGGACCATCAGGCCGTCCGCGCCGAGTTCTTCGGCCTGCTTGCTGTAGCGAACCGCGTTCGGGGTGTGCGCATTCATCGTCCCGACCAGCACGTGCGCCCTGCCGGCCACCTGCTTTACGGTTGTCTCGACCACGAGCGCGCGCTCGTCGTCGGTGAGCGTCAGGTATTCGCCCGTTGTTCCCAAAACGATGACGCCCGGCACGCCCGACGTAACCTGCCACTCCATAAACCGCTTCAGTGCCTCGACGTCGATCGCCCGCCGGTCCGCGGTGAACGGCGTGACGGTGACGGAGTAGCTGCCCCGGAAGGTCGCGACCATCCGATATCCTCTCTGCGTACGAGTGTGCGCCATGCGTACACCTGTCATCGGAGTCTAAGGGCGCGTCTTGATGGTCAGCAAGGCAGCTGGGCCCGTCGTCGAGTGTGATGTTCTCGTCGTCGGTGGCGGCATCACCGGATGCGCCACGAGCTACTACCTCGCGCGCGCCGGCCTGCGGGTGTTGCTCGCCGAGAAACACGACCTCAACACGCAGGCGTCCGGCCGGAACGCCGGCAGTCTGCACGGCCAGTTCCAGTTCGAGCCCTATCGGCTCAACGGCAAGCAATGGGCGATCGACTACCTGCCTGCACTGCGCATGCTCGTCGACTCGCTCGCAATCTGGCGCAACCTCGCGGACGAACTCGAAACCGACCTCGAGGTGTCGACCAAAGGTGGTCTGCTCGTCGCGGCGACTGACGAGCAGGCCGCGCAGGTGGCCGAGAAGGTCGCGTTCGAGTCCGCGAACGGATTCACCGCTGAACTCGTGACGGGCACTGAGC